>JBAXNN010000004.1:0-196411 GCA_037133755.1 Thermoleophilia bacterium | reverse complement strand
CCTCGAGGTGAATCGGCCCTTTCGGACCGAGCCACCTCGAGGTGTTCCCGTCGTCCCACAACGACGAAGGGCCCCGGGTTGCCCCGGGGCCCTTCTCGTGGAACCACGTCACGCCGAGCGAACTCGACGCTGACACCGGGCTGAGCCCGGCACCGAGACTGCTTAGCGCAGCTCGACGGTGGCGCCAGCCTCCTCGAGCTCGGCCTTGAGCTTCTGGGCGTCCTCGGCAGGCACACCCTCCTTGACCATGCCAGGCGCGCCGTCGGCGATGTCCTTGGCCTCCTTGAGGCCCAGTCCGGTCGCCGTGCGGATCACCTTGATGACCGGGATCTTCTGCGAGCCGGCCTCGGCGAGGAACACGTCGAAGGACGTCTTCTCCTCGGCCGGAGCGGCGTCGCCACCGCCACCGGCGGCGGGAGCGGCAACGGCGACAGCAGCAGCTGCCGAGACGCCGAACTCCTCTTCGAGGGCCTTGACGAGCGTGTTGAGATCGAGGACGGACATGCCCTTGATCTCCTCAATCATCTGATCAGTGGTCATTGCCATGATCGCTTCTCCTTGGGTTGGTGGGTGGCGCGCCTACGCGGCGGCCTTCTGCTTTTCGATCTGATCGAGCGCGACCACGAGGCCACGCGGGATTGCTGCGAGCGTGCTCGCGAGACCCTGGATCGGGCCGTTGAGCGCGACGACGAGCTGTGCATGCAGCTGGTCCCTGCTCGGCAGGGTGGCCAGCGTCTTGATGCCATCCGCGTCGAGGACGGCCCCATCGATCAGGCCACCCTTGATCTGGAGGATCTGCGTGTCCTTGGAGGCCGTGGCGAGCGCCTTGGCGACTGGGGCCGCATCGGACTTGCAGAACGCGATCGCGGTCGGGCCCGTGAGAAACTCTCCGAGGCCCTCGATGCCAGCACGCTGCACGGCGATGCGTGCGAGCGTGTTCTTGGCGACGTAGAACGATGCGTCGTGCGGACGAATCTCGTTGCGAAGCACTGCGAGCTGCTTCACGCTGAGTCCGCGGTAGTCAGCGACGATCATCGAGGTCGAGTTGTTGAACTCTGCCTCGAGCTCGCCGATAAGCTCTTCTTTTCGTTCCTTCAGCATTGGTGTACCACCTCCTTTCGTCTGCGTGCCCGCCGATTGGACGGCGAGCACGGCGAAAGGGCGGTACGAAACCGGCCTCCGCTCGAACTACACCGCCTGCGCCGGTCTTCTCGGCTCTCGGAATGAGAGCCTTGCCGGCGGTCCCTGGCGACAGGTTCACGCGGGATGGGAGTCAGTCGGCCGTTAGGCGTTCTGCTCCTCGAGCACGTCGCGAACACGCGACGGATCGATCTTGATGCCCGGGCCCATGGTGGAGCTCAGGACAACAGTCTTGATGTAGCGACCCTTGGCCGACGACGGCTTGGCGCGGAGGATCTCCTCCAGCACGGTCGCGTAGTTCTCGCCGAGCTCGCGCTCACCGAACGACTTCTTGCCGAGTGCGACGTGCACGAGGCCGGCGCGGTCGGTGCGGTACTCGATCTTACCGCTCTTGATGTCCTCGACGGCCTTCTTGATGTCCATCGTGACGGTGCCGGTCTTCGGGTTCGGCATCTTGCCGGAGGGTCCGAGGACGCGGCCGAGCTTGCCGACGGTGACCATCATGTCGGGCGTCGCGACGGTGACATCGAAGTCGTCGAAGCCCTCGAGGATCTTCGCGGCGAGGTCCTCGCCACCGACGATGTCGGCGCCAGCGGCCTCGGCCTCAGCGATCTTGTCGCCCTGGGCGAACACGGCAACGCGCATGTTGGAGCCGGTGCCGTGCGGCAACATGACGGTGCCGCGGAGCTGCTCCTCGGCGTGACGGACGTTGATGCCGAGGCGGAAGTGCACCTCGACGGTCTCGTCGAACTTCGCCGTGTCCATCGCCTTGAGCAGGCGGACGGCGTCGATCGGCTGGTACAGCTTCTCGCGATCGACCTGTGCGCGGGCTGCTGCGAGCTTCTTGCCGCTCATGCCTCTACCTCCACGCCCATCGAGCGGGCGGTGCCGGCGATGATCTTCATCGCGGCCTCGACGTCATTGGCGTTGAGATCTTCCATCTTCGTCTCGGCGATCGACTGCAGCTGGGACTTGCTCAGCGTGCCGACCTTGTCGCGATGCGGGACGGCGGAGCCGCTCTTGAGCTTGAGGGCCTCCTTGATCAGCACGGCCGCCGGCGGCGTCTTCGTGATGAAGGTGAAGGAGCGGTCCTCGAAGACGGAGATTTCGACCGGGATGATGCGGCCGTTCTCGCTCTGCGTCTGGGCGTTGAACGCCTTGCAGAAGTCCATGATGTTGACGCCGTGCTGACCGAGCGCGGGTCCGACCGGCGGGGCAGGGTTGGCCTGTCCGCCCGGGATCTGGAGCTTGATGATGGTGACGACCTTACCGGCCATCTTGACCTCCTGCGGTGCATGCGCCCTGTCGTACGGGCTCCCGCTGTCTGGCGTCGCGGGTGCGACGCAAATTGAATCCTAGATCAGCCTCAGTCGAGGCGCTTCACATCGCCGAAGCCGAGCTCGACCGGCACCTGGCGCTCGAAGATCGAGACGTGCACCTTGAGCTTCGACGACTCGTTGTTGATTTCGATGATCTCGCCATCGAAGTCGGCCAGCGGGCCCGAGATGACCTTGACCATCTGGCCGAGTGTGAACTCGGCAACGGCCTTCGGCTTGGCCTCGGCGGCCTCGACCTTGAGGAGCTTGTCGACTTCGGCCTGGCCGAGCGGCACGAGCGTCATCTCCTCGCGCTTGCCCTGGGCGCCGACGAAACCGGTCACACCGGGGGTGTTGCGCACGAGGCTGACGCACTCGGGCGTGGCGTCCATCTGCACGAGGACGTAGCCGGGGAGCACGCGGCTCTCCTTCTCGACCTTCTTGCCGTCACGCGTCTCGACGATCTGCTCGGTCGGCACGACGATGCGGCGAATGTCGTCGCCACCCTGCTGGGTGCGACGGCGCTGCTCGAGGTTGCGGCGGACCTTGTCCTCGTGACCGGAGTAGGTGTGAATGGCGTACCAGCGAAACATGGATGGACCTCGTTGACTAGCCAGCCTGCTGGT
This sequence comes from Thermoleophilia bacterium, assembly GCA_037133755.1. GTDB lineage: Bacteria > Actinomycetota > Thermoleophilia > Gaiellales > F1-60-MAGs149 > F1-60-MAGs149. The sequence goes on along the minus strand of JBAXNN010000004.1, from coordinate 193,329 downwards.
TGATGAGCCAACCGGCGAGCTTGGAGAAGATGGAGTCGAGTGCGTACAGGTACACACCGACGATGAGGCACGTGAGGATCACGACGGCCGTGGCCTGGATCAGGACGGGACGCGTGGGCCACTGAACGCGCTTGAGCTCGGCCCAGCACTCCCGGACGAAGGTGCCGAAGCCGGCGCGCTCGGCCGCATGACCGGACTGGCTCTTGGTCGGGCGCGTGCGAGCGGCGCGCTCTTGACGGCGGCGCTCAGCGCGCTCTTGGCGCGACTCCTTCTTCGGAGCGGTGTCGTCCGCGTCGGCCACGGGGGCTAGCGCGTCTCGCGATGCGTCGTGCTCTTACCGCAGCGGCGGCAGAACTTGTTCAGCTCGATGCGGTCAGGGGTGTTCCGCTTCGACTTGTTGGTCTGGTAGTTCCGCTCCTTGCACTCGGTGCAAGCCATCGTGACTGCGATGCGGATTCCGGCCTTCGCCATCGATTCGTTCCTTGGATGAGGGTCGCTGCCTGAAATTCAGACGGCAGCGCGGAGCGGGGCGCCCCGATGGGTGGGAACCCTAGCGGAGGTCGGGGAACCCGTGTAGCGATTGCCACGCCCCCGCTGGTTTGACTGACCAGTCAGGCGTATGCTCCGCTCATGTCCGCCGCTCCCCCGGTCCCACAACTGACGGCATCCGACATCGTCTCGGCGACGGCGAAGCGCCAGCTGCGCCTGGTGCCGCTGATCGGCGTGATGTTCTTCACGGTCTCCGGCGGTGCCTACGGCCTCGAGGACATGATCAGCCTGTCCGGGCCGGGCATTGCGATCCTGCTCCTGCTGCTGCTCCCAATCTTCTACAGCGTGCCCAGCGCGCTCGTAGTGGCCGAGCTCGGCGCGGCGATCCCGGTCGAGGGTGGCTACTACCAGTGGGTCAAGGCCGGCATGGGTCGTTTCTGGGGGTACCAAGAGGCGTTCTGGTCGTGGCTCACCACCTGGGTCGATATGGCGATCTATCCCGTGCTGTTCGCCGACTTCCTCGCTGTCTACTGGGCGCCGGCCGGCGCGGGTGCCAACACGCTGTTCACGCTCGGCCCGGTGGAGTTCGACGTGCACTGGCTCGTCTGCCTGGCCGTGATCTGGCCGCTGACGTACCTCAACATCCGCGGCGCGCGCACGGTCGGCGATTCCTCGCTGATCTTCATGGCGATCCTGCTGATCCCGTTCATCATCCTCGTCGCGATCGGGCTGCCGAAGCTGCTGGCCGACGGCATCAACCCGCTGGTGCCGCTGCATCCGCCGGGCGTGACGGTCGCCTCGGCGGTCGGTGCCGGCATCTGGATCGGCATGTGGAACTACCTCGGCTGGGATGGCCTCTCGACCGTGGCCGGCGAAATCGAGCGCCCGCGGCGCAACTTCCCGCTGGCGCTGTTCATCTCGATTCCGCTGATCACCGCGTGCTACGTGCTGCCCGTCGTGGCGGGTCTCGCCTCGGGTGTGCCGTGGGAGGAATGGACCGCGGGCACGTTCTCGCTCGTGGGCTACGACTTCGGCGGCGAGTGGCTCAAGGCCCTGATCACCTTCGGCGGCTTCATCTCGATGATCGGCCTGTTCTCCGGCCTGCTGCTGAGCGTGTCGCGCATCCCGTACGTGATGGCGCGCGATGGCTACCTGCCCGCTTTTATGACGCGTCTGCACCCCCGCTTCGGCACGCCATGGATCTCGATTGTGATCTGCTCGGTGATCTACAGCCTGTTCTGCCTCAATGCGTTCGTCGACCTCGTGATCATCGATGTCGCCGTCTACTCCTTCGCGCTGATCCTGCAGTTCATCACGTTCCTGATCCTGCGCTGGAAGCTGCCGAACATCGTGCGCCCGTTCCGCGTGCCGGGCGGCTGGCCGGTCGCCATCGCGGTCGTGTCCTTCCCGATCGCGATCATCCTCTTCGCGATCTACAAGTCGTACGACGACGGCGGCGTGGAGGCGATCTGGAAGCCCGCGGTCGCGCTCGCGCTCGGCCCGATCACGTTCCCGATCCTGCTCAAGCTCGTCAAGAAGGACAAGCCGACCGAGGACGTCGTCGTGGACGGCGAGGTCATCTGGCGGCACGGCGGCACCGCGTAGGAAGACGCAGCGCTCGACCGGGTCAGCACGGTACGACAGCACGCACGATGGCACCGCCGGGATACTCAGCAAGCTCCCAGGTGCCGCCAGTGACGCTCGCGAGCACCGTTGCGCCGAGACCGGGTGCGCCGTCCTGCGGGCCGATGCCGTTGTCGACGACAGTCACCTCGAGCGTCGCGTCTTGTGCACGCACGATGATGGTCGCCGCGGTCGCGTGCCCGTGGATCAACGCGTTCGAGAGGCACTCCTGGATCACATCGGTCAGCGCCCGCGTAACCGCGGCCGGCGGCTCCTCGGCGGGCAGGTCCCAGGTCAGAGCGAGCGCACCGGTCCAGCGCTCATCGAACGTCTGGCGCGCCTGCCCGAGTGACACGGGGTCATTGCCAGCACTCTGGCGAGGCAGGTCGTCAAGCGCCGCACGAGCGCTGGCAAGCGCGTCCGCAAGCCCGACCTGATCGCCGCGTCGCTGCGCGTTCTCGATCTCATAGGCGGCCGCGACGAGACGGGTCTGGAGCGTGCCGTGCAGGAACGCAGCGAGCTCGCGATCAAGGTCGTGTCGAGCCTCCGCCGCGGCGCGCGTCTCGATCTCTGCCTCACTCACGATCGCGCGCAACTCAGTCAACGTGTCCTCGGTGGAACGCAGGGCCGTCAGGACCGCGCTCGTCAGAAGCGTGATGACGACCACGCCGAGGACGAAGCCTGCCAGGCGCGGCAGGTACCGCTCGTAATCGCCGGCCGCCAGCAGCACGGTGATCGCGACCGTGCTCGTGGCCGCGGCAACGAGGATCGTGAGCGGGATCGCAAGCGCTGGCAGCGCGCGGATGGCCCGGCGCCCGAGCGGGTAGAGGACGAGACCGGCGACGATCAGCGCGACGGCGGTGATCATCGCCCCGCCAAGCCCCTGCACGATCAGGAGCGCCGGCAGCATCACGACGATTGCGGCCGGCAGCGCGATGCGCTCGGGCAGCGGCTGGAGGCGCGCCGCACTGGCGAGCACGTCGAGCCAGTGGATGCGGGGGTAGCGTGCCGTGGAGGCGGCCCAGAGCGCGTGGCTCGTGTCCCGCACGTCAAGGCGTGCCGCACGCAGAAGCGCCGACGATGAGTCGTGCACAAGCCGCTCGTCGGCAGCATCCACAGCCTCAAGCAGCGCAGCCGTCTCCGTCCGCGTGGCATCGAAGCGTCCGTAGGCGGCCTCGAGAACGAGTTCGCGCATGGTCTCGATGGCGCCCGTCGCCTGCATGCGTTCTACCTCAAGGCGCACGTCGGCGGCGATCAGCCGCTCGCGCTCCGCGCGGTACCAGTCGATCGTCGAGAGCAGCACGGCGGAGACCGGCAGCAGCACGCCACCCGTGACTGCGCCGATCAGCAAAAGGTTGATGGGCGTGGCACTGGCGGCAAGCTGGTGGCCCGTAGCGCGGTTGAGCACCACGAGCGCAACGATGCGCACCAGCCCGATCGCCACGCTGATGGCGACCACGAGCCATGGGCTGGCCGGGCGCTCGCGGCGGTGGCGCAGCAGCACCCGATCGGCGAGCAGGAAGACCAGCCCGACCGCCGCGGCCTGCACGAGCAGCACGAGCAGGAGGTACGCAAGCGGCACGTCGCGGGCGAACGCCGGCAGGCGGAAGACGAGTGTGCTGATCGCGATCAGCACGCAGGTGATCAGGTAGCCGGGCAGCGACACCGCCCAGCGACCGCCAATCCGGTCGCGGAGACTAGGGGGCTGGGTGCGGGGCACGGGGCGGCTGGCCGCTCAACTCGTAGTAGGCGCGCGTCAACAGCACGCGCTGGTTGCCGGCGCGTCCCGCAGGAAGGTCGAGCTCGCGGGCGAGACGCGCGATCGAAACCTCGACGGACTTGCGGGTAACGACGCGCTCGGCAGCAATCTGCTCGTTCGTGAGTCCCTCAGCGACCAGGCGCAACGTCTCGAGCTGCGTGTCGGTCAACGCGACGGCACTCGGGTTTGGAGCACTTCCCGGGCGGTCAACGACGCGCATCTGCGCAACCGCGCGACCGATCGCCGCGGCGATGGCGTCGAGATTCTCGACCGACTGCTTGACGACGTACTCGGCGCCCTCTGGCAACTGGGCCAGCTTGGCGTCGACGAGCCGCGGGTCGGCATACGACGTGAGCAGCACGATCGCGAGACTCGGGTCGGTGCGGCGCAGGACGTGCGCGAGCTCGATGCCGTTGGGGCGCGCGCCGAGATCGAGGTCGGTGACGAGCACAGCGGGCCGCTTCCGTCGCGCGATGGTGATCGCCTCAGCCGCCGTCGAGCAGTTGCCGACAATCTCGATGCGGTCGGATGCGAGTGCTCCAACGAGCGCGCTTCGCAGTAGCGCGTCGTCCTCGACGATCAGCACGCGGAGCGCGCCGCCCGCGCCGCATCCGTCCCCTGCCGGAGCCTCATCGGGCGCTGGCGCGTTCCGCTGCGGGTGGGACATCGGGCCTTTCGTCGTGGTCTGAGCAGTCTAGGTGCCGGCGCGTCGGGCGGGCAGGGCGACCCGTTGGGCGCGGGGTCAGTGGTAGGTCAGCGGTTTGTAGATCGTGGTCACTGCCGTGGTCGACTCGAGGCGGGTGAAGGTCGACGGGCTGTCCCAGTGGTCGCCAGGCACTCCAGCCTCACACGTTCCGTCGGCGTTGACCGCGTACACGTTCGTGGTGTGAGCAGGCGAAATCGTCACGTCTCCAGCGGTGAAGGCCGCCTCGCCGCTTTGCCAGCCGAGAAACACCTGGCCGCGAGGAAGGTTGGCAAGCTGGCCCGTGCGCATGTACAACGGGCCGGCGCAGGACGGGTCGAGCGAGATGATGTCGCTGATCTGAGACCTAAGACGAAGGCCGCCGCCCCTCGACTCGTAATATGCGAACCGCCCATCGGGCGTAACGACCTCCACCGAAGAGGGATAGTTGTCGAAGAGGAGCGTCCCAACCGTCGTGCCGTGCGCGTCGGTCACCGTCAGCCCGCCCCCGCCACCCGATCCGCTCGCACCGGCCGGCCCCGTCGGTCCAGCGGGTCCAGCCGGACCCTGCGCACCATCCTTGCCGTCGAGGCCCTTCAGCGCGCCCTTGCTTAGATCCGACAACTGGATCGAACCGCTCTTGATCTTCTCGCCGTCCACGGCACCGGCCGCGAGTTCCGACGAGCCGACCGCGCCGGCCTTGATGTCGGACGACTGCACCGCCTCATCCCTGATCTGCGCCGACCCAACCGAGTCGCGCGGCAACTGCGTCGCCGCATAGCCGACGCCCGTCAGCGACAACACCACGGCGATGATTGACAGAACCAGGGAGGGAGTGATTCGCGTGCGCATGCCTCGACAGTTGCACCTCCGACGCCTTTGCGCAGTAGGGATAGCCCCTCAATCCCCCAACTGACGGGTGAACCGCGCCCCCGCCTTATCGGGCGGCGCTAGGCGCCAGCGGGCGGCGCGTCCGGCGGGGCCGGCAGCGGGAAGCCCGGCAGACGCGGGCGGCCAGTGGACTTGGCGTCGTCGGCGACGACCGGTGCATGGTCCTGCGTGATCTCGGCAACCCAGATCTCGTCCTCGGGGACGCCGTCGAGCAGCTTGAGGAACTGGCTGCGATCGATCGTCTCGCGGTCCAGCAGGATCTTCGACAGACGATGCAACGACTCCATGTGCTCCATCAGCAGCGTGCGGGCGCGCTCGTGCGCGTCTTCGATGATGCGGCGGATCTCGTCGTCGATCTCGCGGGCGATCTCCTGCGAGTAGTCGGCCTCGGCGCCGAACGAGCGGCCGAGGAACGGATTGCCCTGGTCGTGGCCGAGGGCGCGCGGGCCGAGCTTCTCGCTCATGCCGTACTTCATGACCATCGCCTTCGACGTGGCCGTGACCTTCTCGATGTCGTTCGAGGCGCCGGTGGTGATCTCGTTGAAGACGAGCTCCTCCGCGGCACGGCCGCCGAGCGTCATCGCCAGCTGGTCGTTGAGCGAGGCGCGCGTGATGAGGAACTTGTCCTCGGTCGGCAGGCTGATCGTGTAGCCGAGCGCCTGGCCGCGCGAGATCACGGAGATCTTGTGGACCGGGTCGCAGTTGGGCAGGAAGTGCCCGACGAGCGCGTGCCCCATCTCGTGGTATGCCGTGATCAGGCGCTCCTCCTCGGACAGCAGGCGCGTCTTCTTCTCGGGCCCGGCGAGGACGCGCATGATGCCCTCTTCGAGCTCGTGCATCGTCACGGTCTTCTTGCCGGCGCGGGCGGTGAGCAGCGCGGACTCGTTGATCAGGTTGGCGAGGTCGGCGCCGGTGAAGCCCGGGGTCTGGCCGGCGAGGACGCCGAGATCGATCTCGTCGCCCAGCGGCTTGCCCTTGGAGTGCACCTTGAGGATCGCCTCGCGGCCCGAGCGGTCGGGGCGGTCGACGACGATCTGGCGGTCGAAGCGGCCCGGGCGCAGCAGCGCCGGGTCGAGCACGTCAGGGCGGTTCGTGGCGGCGATCAGGATGACGTTGACGTTGGCCTCGAAGCCGTCCATCTCGACGAGCAGCTGGTTGAGCGTCTGCTCGCGCTCGTCATGCCCGCCACCCATGCCGGCGCCACGATGGCGGCCGACGGCGTCGATCTCGTCGATGAAGATGATGCACGGCGAGTTCTGCTTGGCCTGCTCGAAGAGGTCGCGGACGCGGCTTGCGCCGACGCCGACGAACATCTCGACGAAGTCCGAGCCCGAGATCGAGAAGAACGGCACGCCGGCCTCGCCCGCCACGGCGCGCGCCAACAGCGTCTTGCCGGTGCCAGGAGGCCCGAACAGGAGCACGCCCTTCGGGATCTTTGCGCCAAGCGACTGGAACTTCTTCGGGTTCTCGAGGAACTCCTTGATCTCCTGGAGCTCTTCGACGGCCTCGTCGGCGCCGGCGACATCCTTGAACGTCACCTTCGGCGAGTCGACGCTCATGCGCTTGGCCTTGCTCTTGCCGAAGCTCATCACGCGCGAGCCGCCGCCCTGCATCTGGTTCATCAGGAACAGCCAGAAGCCGAGGAACAGCACGAACGGCAGGATGCTGACCAGGAGCGAGACCCACGAGGAGCCCTCGATCGCGGCGCCCGTGACGGTCAGCTTGTCCTTGTTGGCCTCGTAGACCTGGTCCCACGCGGCGTCGCCCGGGATGCCGACGGTGTAGTTCTCCGCCGCCTTGCCATCGACCGGCTTGAGCGTGACCTTGACGTTGTTCGCGCTGACGTTCTGGTCGAGCGCGGTGACGTCGCCGTCCTTGAGATCCGTCAGCATCGTCGACCACGTCTTCGGCGGCGCATCGGTCGAGTCGTTGCTCAGCAGCAGGCGCTGCGCGAGAAACGCGAGCAGGATGACGACGAGAATCGGGAAAACTGCGTTCTTGAAGATCCGATTCACGGTGCTCCGGCGGGTCGGTGACGCGGGTGCGTCAGTGGTCTCACGATAGCAGCGGCTCTGTTTCGCCTTGGGGTGCGGCGTCGCTGGGGGCGGAACGACGGAGAACCACTGTCAGCGCGAAGGCGATCACTAATGCACCCATCGCAAAGGTGACGGCGCCGGCCCACCCCCACTCGCTCCAGGCGGCGCCGATCACGAACGGGCCGAGCGAGCCGAGCAGGTAGTAAATCGTCAGGTGCAGGCTCATCGCACTGCCGCGGTCGCGCAACGTCAGCTGCGGTACGAGCAGCTGGGCGACGCCGACCATGAAGAACAGGCTGCCGGCCATCACCATCATCCCGACGACCGTCGGCAGCAGGCTCGGAATGCAGCCGACGAGCAGACCAGCCGCGGCCACGACGGGAAAGACGGGCAGCACGGTGCGCGGGCCGAGGCGCCCGGCGATGCGCACGGCGAACGGCGCGAGCGCACCGACGAGCCAGACGATGTAGAACGCGCCAACCTCCGTGTGGCTCATGCCGAAGACGCTCGACTCGAGCCGGTAGGCGAGGACCGAGAACAGGCCAACGAAGGCGAAGAACGTCGTGCCGGCGGCAAACGCGTTGAGCAGGATCGGCGTGTTGCGCAGGTGCGCCTTGAGAGCGCGCAGTGGCGAGCGCGCCTTCGGCGGTGGCGGTGCGACGGGCAGCAGGATGCGGACCAGCACGGCGCTGATGAGTACCGGGATCGCCAGCACGGCGAGCGACTCGCGCCAGCCGGTGGACTCGACCAGGATCGCGGGGATCGTGCGGCCGAGGAAGCCACCGAGCACGAGCGCTGACGTGTAGATGCCGACGACCGTTGGCACGCGGTGCGCGGGGAAGGCCTCGTAGACGTAGGCCGTGGCGACCGTCAGCAGCCCCGGCAGGAGCAATCCCTGCAGCGAGCGCAGCACGAGGAGCTCGACGATGCCCGAGACGAAGACAATCAAGATCGTCGGCACCGCGAGCAGCGCGCACGACCCGAACATCACCTCGCGGCGCCCGATGCGATCCGACAGCGGGCCCATCAGCCACGCGCCGAGCGCGATGCCGATCACGACGACGGTGATCGTCAGGCCCGTCACCGCCGGGCTGACCGCCAGGCTGCGCCCGATCTCGGGCACGATCGCCTGCGTCGAGTACGGGATCATGAACATCGTCGCCGACGCGATCGACAGCGCCAGAATCGCGCCGGCACCGGCTCGGACGGGCGAGGCGGCAGGCGCGTGCGACATGCAGACACGGTACCGCGCCCCTACGATGCCGCCCATGGCAGAAGTCGTCACCTCCGAGCCCGGCGCATTCGGCACACACGTGCTGATCGTGGGCGATCCCAAGCGCGTCGAGCTGCTCGCCGCCGAGGTGCTCGAGGACGCGCAGCTGGTCGGCGATGCGCGCGGCATGCTCGGGTACGTCGGCACGTTCAACGGCAAGCGCGTGGGCATTCAGACGCACGGGATCGGCGGCGCATCGGCAGCGCTCGTGGTGGAAGAGCTCGTGCAGGCGGGCGTCACGCGCATCGTGCGACTCGGCACGTTCGGCTCCCTCTCCCCCGCCTTCCAGCCCGGCGACCTGCTCTGTGCCGCCGCCGCGATTCCGCACGACGGCGCCAGCCGCGCGCTCGTCGGCGGCGAGCCGCACGCGCCGATGGCCGACTTCGAGATCGTGCACGCCGCCGTCCACGACGCCAAGCACCTCGGCGTGCGCATGCGCGTCGGCCTCGTCGCGACGACCGACCTCTACTTCGATCCCGACGATGACCTCGACCGCCGCTGGGCCGCGCGCGGTGCCGTCGGCGTCGACATGGAGACCGCCACGCTGCTCACGCTCGCGCCGCTGCGCGGCATCTCGGCCGGCTCGTTCCTCGTCTGCTCGAACGTCGTCGATGCTCCCGCCACGCAGTGGACGGCCGACGAGCATCGTGCCGCCTTCCTGACCGCCGCGCCCGTCGCCCTGGGCGCCCTCCTCTCGGAGCCCAAGCCCAAATGAGCCGTCGCGTCGTCCTGATCATCAACCCCGCCTCCGCCAACGGCAAGACCGGGCAGGAGTGGCCGGGGCTGATCGCGGAGGCGCAGCGCCTGGGCGTGCGGGTCGAGGAGCGCATCACCGAGGCCGCCGGCCACGCCACCGAGTTGGCGCGCGAGGCGAGCATGGCGGGTGCCGATGTTGTGGTCGCAGTTGGCGGCGATGGCACGGTGCATGAGGTCGTGAACGGCCTCGTCGGTCCCGGCGGCACGCCGTTTGGCAACGCCGCGCTCGGCGTGATCGCCCGCGGCACCGGCCGCGACTTCATCCGCAGCCACAGCATCCCGACGAAGGCAGCCGACGCGATCCGCGCGATCGCCGAGGGCCCGATCGGCAAGGTCGACGTCGGCGAGCTGATCGCCACCGACGATCCCGAGGGCGGGCGCCGCTTCGCCAATGCCGCCTCCTGCGGTGTGACCGGCGCGATCGCACTGCGTGCCAACCAGATGTCGAAGCGCCTCGGCGGCACGCCGACGTTCCTGATCGCGGCATTCCAAGGCTTTCGCGGCTACACGAACACGCCGGTCCACGTGGAGCTCGACGGCCGCCCGATGGACGTCACCGCGTCGGCGATCGTCTGCGCAATCGGCCATTCGCTCGGCGGCGGCATCAAGGTCGCGCACGGCGCGCGCCAGGACGACGGCCTGCTCGACATGGTCCTCGTCGGCGATGTCGGAGCAAAGGACCTCGCCCTCAACCTGCACCGCCTCTACACGGGCACGCTCGGTGAGCATCCGCAGATCACGCACGTCAAGGGCGTCGAAGTGAAGGTATCGGGCGCGACGCCGCTGCAGATCGAAGCCGATGGCGAGCTGGCCGGTACGACACCGTCGACCTTCCGGTGCTTGCCCGGTGCGCTACGGTTGGTCACACGATGAAACGGCTTCCCTATCTCATTATCCTCTTGCTTCTTTCGGCGCTCGTAGTCGCACCCTTGGCTGCCGCGCACGCGACGATCAAGCTGAACGGCGAGAACCCCATCGCGGGGCAGAACGGTACGCTGGGCATCACCATCCCCCACGGCTGCGGCGTCGGCCAAGGCGGCGTTGGGTTGGCCACAGATCGCCTCGTTGTTCGTCTCGGCCCGGCGTGGCTTAACGCGAAGCCGGTCGCGATTGACGGTTGGACCTCGACCGTCGCGCGCGCGTCGTCGGGACGCTGGGTGATCACCTGGGTTGCCACGGCCGGCGGCCTCCCGAACACCTCGATCGGCGACTTTCCGATCAGCGTGCGCTGGCCGGGCAAGCCCGGTATCTACCGCACGCCGACGTTCCAGCACTGCGGCGCGAGCGCGATGCCGTGGAGCGACCCCTACGCCGACGCTGCGACGGCTATGCAGGACTACCCGCCGGTCTACCCCGTGCCGCGCATTCAGATTCTGCCTGCGGACTAACTCGCCGAAACGCTCGGCCTCAGCTCGTTGCCGACGCGTCGGGGATTGCCCGACGAATTTGCGCCATCGCGGCCTCGAGCGCAGCGGGGTCGCCGCCGCTGCGACCGAGCTCGATGCCGGCGAGGAACGTCGCGATCGGCGCGGCCGGGCGCACCACGCCGTGCGCGGCGTCGGCGGCGAGCGAGAGCAGCGCCTCGACGGTAGCCGGGTCGCCCACCCAGGCCAGACTCTCGTCGCCCATCGCCGCGACCGCGCGGCCTGCGAATGCCTCGACTTCCAGCATGTCTGCCTCCTGTCGGCGGATTTCTGCCCGCCTGCGAAGGGCACCGCAGAGACGCGCCGCCCGCTATGAGGGTATCGTCCATCCACCGCGACCCCCGGGGAGTACCGCACGTGAGTAAGAGTCAGATTCGCGAATCGATCGACGGCGTGCAGGCCGCGCTCGCCGAGCGGTCGTACATCGCCGACCGCGGACTCGCCACGACCGTGCACCTGCAGCTCGCGCTCGAGAAGCCGCTGCTGCTCGAGGGCGAGGCTGGCGTGGGCAAGACGGAGCTCGCGAAGGTCGTCGCCGACGCGCTTGGCGCGCGCCTGATCCGCCTGCAGTGCTACGAGGGCATCGACGTCGCCCACGCGCTGTACGACTGGGCGTACGCGCGCCAGATGCTCTACATCCGCAGCCTCGAGGCGAGCGGCGAGCAGCTGTCGGGCGATGCGATGCTGGACGAGCTGTTCGGACCGCGGTTCATCGAGCGCCGGCCGCTCCTCGACGCGATCGCCTGCGACGACGAGGTGCCGCCGGTGCTGCTGATCGACGAAATCGACCGTGCCGACGACGAGTTCGAGGCGTTTCTACTCGAACTCTTGTCGGACTTCCAGGTGACGATCCCCGAGATCGGCACGATCAAGGCCGAGCGCCGCCCGATCGTGTTCCTTACCTCGAACCGCACGCGCGAGCTGCACGAGGCGCTCAAGCGCCGCTGCCTCTACATGTGGGTCGAGATGCCCGACCTCGATCGCGAGATCCAGATCGTCCGCGCCCGCGTGCCCGAGGCCTCCGAGCGCCTCGCCGCGCAGGCCGCCGCCTTCGTGCACGAGATCCGCGCGCTCGACCTGACGAAGCAGCCGGGTATCGCCGAGACGATCGACTGGACGCAGGCGCTGCTCGCACTCGGCCAGCAGGAGCTCGCCGCCGACGTCGTCGACATGACACTCGGCTCGGTCCTCAAGTTCCACGAGGACATCGGCCGCGTGCGCGACGAGAGCCTTCAGCAGCTCGTCGAGCGCGCGCGCACCGCCGCCGACGACGCCCTGCCGGCAGGCTGATGAGCACCGGCGACGCCGGCGTCCGCAAGCTCGTCACGTTCGGCCGCATCCTGCGCGAGGCCGGGGTTGAGGTTGGCCCCGGCCGCATCCAGGACGCACTGCGCGCGCTCGATTGCGTCGACATGCGCAACCGCGACGAGGTCTACTCGGCACTGGCCTGCACGCTCGTGGCGCGCCGCGATGACCTCGAACTCTTCGACCGCGCCTTCCGCGCGTGGTTCGAGAAGGACCCCACGCGCAACGAGGGCCGCCGCCCCGACATGGGCATCGGCATCGACGAGCGCCCGCAACCGCCCGCGCCGGCCAAGCACCCGAACGAGAGCGACGATCCGGACGAGGTTGACGAGGATCAGGAAGAGCCCGACGTCCTCGCTGCCTACAGCGCGGACGAGAACCTGCGCGACCGCGACTTCTCCACGCTGACCCGGAGCGAATTGCTACGTCTGCGCCGTCTGATGGATCGCCTCGTGCGCGTCCTCCCCACGCGCCGCTCGCGCCGCATGGAGGTCGCCGCCAACGGGTCGCAGCTGGCGCCGCGCGAGACGCTGCGCCGGGCGATGCGCCGCGAGGGCGAGCCGATCGAGCGCGCCTTCCGTCGCCCCAAGAAGGTCGAGCGCCGCGTCGTATTCCTCTGCGACGTGTCGGGCTCGATGGAGCCGTACAGCCGCGCGCTCGTGCTGTTTCTGCAGGCGGCCGTCAGCGCCGGCCGCAAGGTCGAGGCGTTCACGTTCGGCACACGCCTGACGCGCCTGACCCCCTTCCTCGGCGGCTACGACCCCGAGGCCTCGCTGCAGCGCGCGGCGCGCGCCGTGCCCGACTGGGCCGGTGGCACGCGCATCGGCGACAACCTCAAGGCCTTCAACGACCTCTACGGGCGCCGCGGCCTGACGCGCGGCGCGGTCGTCGTGATCGTCTCCGACGGCTGGGAGCGCGGCGACGTCACCACGCTTGCCAACGAGATGGCGCGCCTGCGACGCCGCTGCCACTCGATCATCTGGGTCAACCCGCTCAAGGGCTCGGAGGGCTACGAGCCGCTCGCCGCCGGTATGGCCGCAGCACTGCCCTTCGTCGACACCTTCCTGCCCGGCCACAACCTCAACGCGCTCGAGTCGCTGGCCGAGGCGCTGCGCAAAATCGACGGGCGTCATTCCGGCGTCAAACCTGCGACCCTGAGGGCGGCGGCATGAACGACGAGACCCTGCAGACCGCGGCCGCCTGGGCCGCCCGTGGCGACGACGTCGCGCTGGCGACCGTCGTGCGCACGTACCGCTCCGCCCCGCGCCCGATCGGCAGCGTCTTCGCTGTGTCGTCGAGCGGTGAGATGGCCGGCTCGGTGTCGGGAGGGTGCGTCGAGGGCGACATCTACGGCGCCGCGCAAGAGCTCTTCGCCGGCAACGGCGAGGCTCCGCGCCTCGTGCACTACGGCATCTCCGACGATCTCGCACTCGAAGTGGGCCTGGCCTGCGGCGGCGAGCTGTGGGTGGCGCTCGATCGCTACAGCCCGCGCACTGCCATGCGCCGTGGCGCGATCGCCCACGTCTTCGGTGGCGAGCAGAACGGCCGCACGTTGGTGCGCGATGTCGATGCGGACACCATGACCGGCGATCTCGAAGGCGACCTTCGTGCCACGGCCGAGGCAGCGATCGCCGAGGCCATCGCCACCGAGGCGTCGAGCGCGACCGACCTCGAGGATGGCATCACCCTCTTCGTCGAGAGCATCCACCCCGCCCCGCGCGTCGTCGTGGTTGGCGCCGTCGATACCGCCGAGGCGCTCTGCCGCATGGCCAGCAAGCTCGGTTGGCGCACCGCCGTCGTCGATCCGCGCACGAAGTTCGGCACCAACGAGCGCATGCCGAGCACCGACGTGCTGCTGACGTCCTGGCCCGATAAGGCCTATCCCGAGCTCGAGCTCGAGGCCGCCGACCACCTCGTGGTGCTGACGCACGACCAGAAGATCGACGATCCGGCGATCTCGCTCGCTCTGGACCTTGGCGTCGGCTACGTCGGCGCACTCGGCTCGCGCCGCACGCAGGAGAAGCGCAACGAGCGCCTGCTCGCCTCGGGCAACACCGCCGAGCAGATCAGCCGCATCCACGGACCCGTCGGCCTCGACATCGGTGCGCACTCGCCCGCCGAGACGGCCGTGGCGATCCTCGCCGAGATCATCGCCTACCGCTCGGGTCGCTCTGGCCGCCATCTGAAGGACACGACGGGGCGCATCCACCCGACCGACGAGCCCGCGAGCTGACCGTGGCGCACGAGCTCGTCGATCCCCCGCTCGACCCGGCGCGCTATCCCTTTTCGCACCCGATCCGCGTGCGCTTCGCCGAGACCGACGCGATGGGCGTCGTGCACCACGCGTCGTACATTCCGTGGCTCGAGGAGACCCGCGTCGCGCTTCTAGCCCACGGCGGGCACGACTACGCGGAGGTCCACAGCGGTGGCCTTGATCTGGCCGTCGTCGACGTCGCCGCGCGCTACCGGCGCTCGCTCAAGTTCGGCGACCCCGTCGTCGTGCACGCGGGCATCGCGACGATCACGCGCACGCTGATCGAGATCGCCTACCTCGTCACGACCGGCGTCGAGGTCGCACTGACCGGCGTGACGACCCACGCGTGCGTAAACCCCGAGGGGCGCCCGATGCGCGTGCCCGACTGGCTGCTGGACCTCGCCGAGGGCGACACCGCCCTGCGCGACTAGAACGACCTGCCGCCGTCCAACGACGCAAACAGGCGCCCATCCGTGCCGACGGCGAAGACCAGGTCGGGGTTGCGCGGGTCGATGGCGATCACCGAGGCCTTGAGTCCGCTGATCGACCACGTGCGGCCGTTGTCACGCGTGACGATCACCTTGGGCGTCGCGACCGCGATCCGCCCAGCCGCGCTGCGCGCCGCGGCAACGGTCGTTGCGGTGGACACGCCAGGGACGTACTGGAAACTGGCGCCGAGATCGTCCGATGCCTGGAGACCCTGACGACCACAGGCCACCCACAGACGCTCGGTTTCTTTGCCCTTGGCTCCGCCCACGGCGAGCGCACGGGGATGCGCGCAAAGTCCAACGGCGGGGAGGTCCCACCAGTTCGTGCCGCCATCATTCGAGTAGTGCAACTGCAGGGTGTCGTCGGCCGACAATGCCCAAAGCCGCACCCTGCGCGCGTTGCCCGCGAGCAGCATGACGGCATCGCCGAAAGGCCAGGCGACTCGCGGATTCGCCTCGCCCTGCAGGCTGTAGTCGTACACCTGCGCCGTGGTACCACGCGAGACGAGGATGCGGTCGTAGTACGGCGCCGCCGCGACGACGGGCTTACGCCCTGTCGCCGGCACCTGCCAGGTTCTGCCTCCATCGAGGCTGTACTGCATGCCGTAGTCGCCACCCACCAACAACGGTCCCTGCGCCTCATCGGAGATGAGCATGAAGCGCGGGTGGGCAAAGCCCGCCGGCAGCACCCGCGGCTTGGGCTCGAGCCCACAGGCGGCGAGTGCCGCAGCCGCCGCGCAGACGAGCAGCGCGATTGCCACCCGCCTCACGCGCCGAGCGCTCCTCCGCGCGTGGCGGCGACCACCGGCGGCGGGCCAGCACGCAGGCTTTCTTGCTCATCCTCCGTCCGCGAGATCGTACGCCGCACGTCACCGAACGAGAGCCCTTCGACCGAGAGGAAGACGAAGCCAAGACCCGCACCGAGCGCGACCTCGATCACCTGCAGGCCAATCGCGAACGTGACGGCCTGGCCGAACGAGATGTCGAACGCTTGCGACAGCGCCGTCGCGACTGCGAGCTGAAAGACGCCGAGATTGCCGGGCACGAGCGGCACGAAGCCGACGAGGTTCGAGACGAGGAAGACGACGCACGCCGCGGCGACCGGATGCGTATGGATGTCGAAGGCGAGCAACGCGAGGTAGATACCGATGATCTGCGCGATCCACGACAGCAGGCCAGCGCCGAACGAGCTGATCGCCAGCCACGGGCGGCGCAGCAGCTGCGCGCCACGGCTCAGCGAGTGCAGGTGCAGCTCGGCGGTGCGCAGCGTCGAGCGCCACCAGGTGCGCGCGTAGTCCTCGCGCACCTCACCGCGGCGGAGACGCCAACGGCTGACGAGCTCGACCAGGCCGACGACGAGGATCCCCGCGGCCAGCGCGCCGAGCAGGATCAGCGTACCGCGGCCGGCCCAGTCGGGCACGCCGTCGACGGTGAAGACCATCACGACGAGCAGTGCAGCAAGCGTGATGCCGAGCACGAGCTGCTCCATCACGACGGTCGCAGTCATCGTCGAGATCGGGACATCCTGTCCATCCTTCTGCAGGCGCCGACGCAGTACGACCATGCGACCGATTTCGCCGAGCCGCGCAATCAGGACGGTGTTGAGCAGGAAGCCGACGAAGATCGCAGGCAGCACTGCGCGGTACGGCGCCTTGACGTCTGGCACCGAGTCGAGCGCGCTCTTCCAGATCACGCCCTTGAAGGCGACGCTGATGAAATTCGCCAAGAGCGACAAGATCACGAACGGGATGCTGAGCGTACGGAAGGTGTCGAGGATCGCCGTGACCTCGCCGCGGTCGACGCGGGCCAACGCAATCGCAGCGATCACGACGATGATCGCAATGACGATCGCGAGGCGCTTCCACGAAATCGGCTTGGGTGGATCGAGCGCAGCGATCTCGCTCATCGTCAGAAACTCGAGGTCGCGCTCACGCGCCGCGGCGATGATGCCGGGGAGCGCCTCAGCCGTCTGCCAGCGATCGTCGTCGCCCCAGCCGTCGGCGTCGTGCAGCAGCAGGATCGCGCCGGGCTTCATCGCCTTGGCGGAGCGCTTGACGATGACATCGGCGCCGGGCTTCGCGGTGTCGAACACGCCGGCGCTCCAGGCGCACGTCATGTACCCCAGCCGCCGTGCGGTGCGCGCCACGAATGGGCTGCGGAACCCATGGGGCGCGCGAAACACGCGTACCGGCGGCCCGCCGGCCTTGCGCAGCAGGCGCTCCGTGCGCTGCAGCTGTTGGTGCACCTGCGTGGCGCCGGCAAACGCGAGGATGCCGTGGTCGTACCCGTGGTTGCCGAGCTCGTGCCCCTCACGCACGATCCGCTCGACGAGCTCCGGGTGACGCTCGGCATGCTTGCCCAGCACGAAGAACGTGGCGCGAACCCCCTCGGCGCGAAGCATGTCGAGGATGCGCGGAGTCGTGTCGGGCGATGGGCCGTCGTCGAACGTGAGCGCGACGACGTCCTTGCGGATGCGCTTGCCATCGACGACGCCGCCGAAGAGCGGCGAGCTGGCCCCGAACATGCCCCACGCGCCGAGCGTGAGCAGCAGAATCGCGGCGACATCGACAACCCAGGCCAGCCAGGACAGGTTGGTGTGCGTCAGCACCTCGTCGGCGATGACGGCGATCGCAGCGACGACGACTCCGATCAGCACCGCTCGGAGAATCGTCTGACGCTTGGTCATGGGCGCGGGCCCTTGTCGAGCAGATCGACGTAGAAGTCCTCGAGCTGCTTTGCGACCTTGGACCACGCGTACTCGGTGACGGCCGTCTTGCGCCCCTCGCGACCCATGCGGTCGCGCTCCTCGGGGTGCTCGATCATGTACATCAACGCCTCGGCGAAGCGCTCCATGCTCTCCGCCGGGGAGATCAGCAGGCCCTGCTTGCCGTGTTCCATCAGCAGCTGAAACCCGGAGATGCGGCTCGCGACAACCGGGCGCCCGCAGCTCATCGCCTCGAGCAGCACCATGCCGAACGACGCGCGCTGGCACGGCGTGCAGTGGATATCCGCGGTGGCGTAGTACCGAGGACGATTCCAATTGACGCGGCCGGCCCAGTGCACGTCGGGCGCGACGTCATCGGGCACCTGGTTCTGATACCGGGACTTGAGTGGACCATCACCCACAACGATCAGCCGCACGTCTGGGCCAACGCGACGACGGACATCTGTGAAGGCACCGATCATCGTGTCGAGGCCATTGCGCGGGTCGAAGCGGCCGAGGAAGAGGATGTTGAGCTTGCCGTCTTTCAACTCCGCGATCGGATCGGCTTCCGGCGAGAAGTGTCGATCATCGATGCCGTTCGGGATGACCGTGTACTCGTAGGGGTAGTACGGCGCGAGCGAGCCGATGCAGGCCTCGCTGACGACGATCTTGCCGTCGAGGCGACTGATCACCTTGCGCATCAGCGGCGCGATGATGTCGAAGCCGAGGTTGCGCGGGAAGACGGAATGGAACGTGCCGACGGTGACAGCCGTCTTGGGCGCCGCGAGCACACCCATGATCGGCAGGATCGGGCTGTACGGCGAGTGCACGTGGACGACATCGACCTTGCGCTGCTCGAAGATCTGCTTCAACTTGCGGCGCAGCAGTGGGTCGACGACGTGGTACGTCTGCGAGGCGTTGGCATAGCCGGGCAGTGCACGGCCGACGCGAACGATCTCGAACGGCACGTTCGCCTCGGGGCGGATTTCGCCGTCGACGATCGGCGGCGGGCGCATCACATTGCCGGTGACGACGGTCACCTCGTGGCCCCGCCGGGTCAGCTCCGTGGCCTGTCCGTGGACATGCTCGGTGATCCCGCCGAGGTGCGGGTAGTAGTAGTCGGTGACGATGGCGATCCGCACGCTGCCTGCATCGTAGCCTCGCGGGCCGCCTTGGCACTTGCCCCCAGAGAGTGCCAAGCAGATTCGGCCCGCGCGCTATAGTGCGGCTCGTGCCTACGTACGAGTATCGCTGCGCGGATGGTCATGAGACCGAGGTCTTCGCGAAGATGACCGACCCGCCGCTGAAGAAGTGCCCCGAGTGCGGGAAGAAGGTCGAGCGCGTGTTGTTCGCACCGCCGATTCACTTCAAGGGCTCAGGCTACTACTCGACGGATTACGGCAAGGGTGGCAAGCGCGCCACCAAGGAGAAGGCCGACGGCGGCGAGTCCAAGTCGTCCGACTCGTCCGACGCCAAGAAGAGCGATTCGAGCTCGGCGAGCACGTCGACGAAGTCCTCTGACTCGTCTTCCTCCACGTCGTCCGACTAGAGACCCGCGAGCACCACGCGTCCCGCCTCGGCGATGGCGCGCAGACCGCCCGGGAAGTCCCAGTTGGCACGATCCTCTTCCTCGACCATGTTCGAGATCGCGCGCAACTCGATCGCAGGTATGCCCGCCTCAGCAGCGGCACGCAGCACACCGAAGCCCTCCATCGCCTCGACAGCACAATCGCCGCCGCCAACGTGCGCGCTCGTCGCGATGGGCAAGCGGTGCGCGGAGGGCAGCAGCAGGCTCACGCGGTCGAGCAGCACAGGGTCGGGCTCCAACGTGCGCACGGTTGGCACGGCCGCAGCGAGGTCGCTGTACTGGCTCAGCGTGCCGATCACGACCTCGCCGATCTGCAGACCGCTCGCGCGGCGTGCTCCAGCAATACCGAGGTGCAGGATTGCGTCGGGCCGGTGCGCCGCGAGGTGCGCAGCGGTGTGCACGGCAGCCTCGACCGGGCCGATGCCAACCACGAGCGTGTCGGCTCCCCCGACCCAATCCAGCTCTCCGGGCGTTGCCGCGATGACGAGCACGTTCATGCCGACATGATCCCATGCCCGGGCGGGTACCGTTTCGGGCGATGCGGCAGCTCTCCATCACTACTCAGCGGCCATCCGCCCTCGCACCGCACATCGAGTGGCCGGAGCCCGACCAGCGCGCTGGATCGCCGCGGTCGCTGGGCGGCGCCTGGGTCGGCGTCTTGGTCGCCCCCGGGACGATCATCACGGGCATTTTCGCGGCCGGCGGCGACAGCGGCCCTGGCTTCCTGTGGGCCGTGCTCGGCCTGGCGATCGGGATACTCGCGGGCTGCCTCGGCGTGGCCTGGCTGGCGACCTACGGCCCGCCGTGGGGTCTCGGCACGATGTTCGTCGGCGCACTCGCCTTCGGGCGCGCGAACATCGTTCCCGTCGTGGCGCTGATCATCAGCTTGTTCTTCTACAACGCGCTCGACGACATCTTCGGCGCCCAATCGATCCACGATGCGATCGGCGTACCGATCACGACGATGATCGTCGCGGTCTTCGTCCTCGAACTCGTGGTCGTGGCGGTCGGCGAGCGTCTGATGCGCATCGGCGGCGCCGTGATGACGGTCATCGTCGCGGTGCTCGTGCTGCTGATGATCGTGGGCATCGCCCGCCAGGGCATTGCGCCGTCGGCCGCAGCGCCGATGTCGTTCTCCATCCTCGAAGGCGTCCTGCGCGCCACCGCACTCGGGCTGAGCCTGAGTATCACGTGGAGCGTCCAGGCCGCGGACCTCTCGCGCACGCTGCCGGCACCCGCCCCGCGCGGATCGGTGTTCCGTTGGACGTACGCAGGCATGGTTGTGCCGCTGCTGCTGCTGACGTCGCTCGGCGCCTACATCTCCGACGGCATGGCCACGGCAGATCCGCTGGGGCGCATCGGCGCGGCAATCGGGAACCACGATCTCGCCGTCACCATGCTCCTTCTCCTGTGCCTGTCGTTCGCGCTGATCAACGGCCTCAACGATTACAGCGCCGGCCTCGCCCTGCAGGACGCAGGTGTGCGCGTGCACCGCAAGCTGGTGTCGCTCGGCGTGGCCGTCGTCGGACTCGCGCTCGCGTTCGTCCTGACCATGGGCGACAACAGCTCACGCGTGAGCGACATCATCGTCGCGACGGGGTACTACACCGTGTGCTGGTTCGGCGTGATCGCGGTCGAACTGGTGCTGCGCCGTCACGAAGAGCGGCCCTGGGAGATCCCGGCCGGCGCTCCTCTGGCCGCAGTGCTCGCCTTCCTCGGCTCGCTGCTGATCGTGATCCCGTTCTCCGCGACCTCGATCGGTAACGAGCTCGCGATGAAGGGACCGGTGCTGTCCGTGATCGGCTCGGTACCGCGCCACCTCACGCACGGCGGCGGCCTGGGCTACGAGGCCGGTGCGGTGTTCAGCGTCGTCCTGTATATCGTCCTCCGACGTCTGGTCGTGCGGCGACGTGCCACCGCGTAGGCCGGCGCGACTAGACTCGCGGCATGGACATCCTCGTTCTCCAGCACATCGCCTGCGAGCCACCCGCCGAGTACGGCACGGTGCTGACGTCGCGCGGCCACACCCTCCACCCCGTCGAGGTCGACGAGGGCGAGCCGCTGCCCGACTGGCGCGACTACGGCGCGATCATCGCGATGGGTGGCCCGATGGGTGTCTACGAGGAGGACACCTACCCGTGGCTCGTGGCGGAGAAGCAGCTGATCGGCGAGGCGGTGCGCGCCGGACTGCCCTACTTCGGAGCCTGTCTCGGCGTGCAGCTGCTGGCTGCCGCGCTTGGCGCGCGCGTCTATGCCGGCCCGACGCCTGAGGTCGGCATTCTCGACGTCATGCGCACGGAAGACGGCGGCTCCGACCCGGTCGCGTCGATCCTGCCGGAGCGTTTCAAGACCCTGCAGTGGCACGGCGATACGTTCGATCTGCCCGAGGGCGGCGTCTCGCTCTTCTCGAGCCCCATGTATGCGAACCAGGGTTTCCGCTTCGGCGAAGTCGCGTACGGCGTGCAGTTCCACCTCGAGGTCGATGCCGCGCTCGCCGACGAGTGGTCGCGCATCCCGGCGTACAAGACGGCGGCCGAGAACGTCCTCGGCCCGGGCGGGCTCGACCAGCTGCTCAACGGTGTCGCCGAGAACGCCGATCGCATGCTTCCCCACGCTCGCACGCTGATCGACGCCTGGCTCGATCACGTGATCGAGTACGGGCACTCCTAGCGCACGCGGACGTTCGGCAGGTCGGCGAATCCGTTCCTGTCGAGCGTGACGATGGTACGACCGGTGGCGCTGCCCGTTGCCGCGATCATCAAATCGTGGGCTGATCGCTGGGTGCCTCCGCGTCGGCAGTGGGCGATGAGCTTCGCGTGCGCGTGCGCCACCTCGCCGTCGTAGGGCACCGTCGGAACGTTCTGCTCGATCCAGCCGATGAATGCCTCGCGCTCCTTGCGGCGACGACCACTGCCGAGCTCGACTCCGACACGAAGCTCCGCGATGGTGATCGCCGACAGCGCTGGCTCGTCGTCGTCGAGGATCACCTCGTCAAGCCGCCCTCGACTGCGCTCGACGGAGATGAGCGCGCTGGTATCGAGCAGGGTCAGCGTCACAGGTCGGGCCACATCGTAGGTCGTGTCGCGAGCACGTCGTCGTACCACCCCGCGTCAGGGGCATGCGCGGCGAGGAACTTTTTGAGCTCTCGGCCGGTCACGCGCTTCGGCGGCACCAGGCGCGCCACGACGCGTCCGTGCCGCGTGATCAGGCACTCCTCGCCGTCGCGCTCGATCAAATCGAGGAAATCGGAGAACGATCTGGACATCTCTGTGGCACTCACGATCCGCATCCCTCAAATATATCTGATTATCTGATTCGCTTGCTCGTTCAGGATATGGCCTCCCGCGCAGACATCGATGCCACCGGGAGACCCACTGCCGTGCCGATTCCGCGCGCTCGCGTCATGCCGTCGTGCGTCATTCCGACTAATCTCGTCGCATGTCCCCCGCTTCGAAGCCCAAGCGCCTCTCGCAGTTCTGGCACCCGATCGCCTCCGTCGAGGAGGTGACCGACCAGCCGCAGCGCTTCACGCTGCTCGATCAGCACCTCGTCGTGTTTCGAACCGATGCCGGCATCAGCGTCTTCAAGGACCTCTGCATCCACCGCGGTGCCGCGCTGTCCCTCGGCGAGGTGAAGAACGGCTGCATCGTGTGCCCGTATCACGGCTGGGAGTACGACTCGACGGGCGCCTGCGTGAAGATCCCCGCGCAGCCCGACAAGCCGATTCCGGCAGCAGCGCGCGCGATCTCGTACCACGTGGCCGAGAGGTACGGCGTGGTCTGGGTGGCGCTCGAGGACCCGATTCAGGACATCCCGCACATTCCGCTCGGCCTCGACACCGACCCGGCCTTCACCAGCGAGCTGTTCAGCATCCTCGAGTGGAACACCAGCGCCGGGCGCTCGACCGAGAACTCCATGGATGTCTCGCACTTCCCGTTCGTCCATCCGAACCTGCTCGGCGATCCCGACCATCCCGAGCAAGAGCCCTACGACCTGCACGCGGAGGACTGGGGCCAGTGGTTCGTCGTGCCAAATGCGTTCTGGCGCAGTGTTGACCAGACGCAGAACGCCGTCATCACGTACACCTACACGCACGTCTACCCGTTCACGATGCACCTGCACGTGACCACGGAAGGATCGGACGACATCATCAGCGTGATGGTGATCGCATCGCCGACCGAGGCGAAGAAGACCCGCGTCTTTCGCATCGTCTTCCGCAACTTCGTCGAGACGAATCCGAACTTCGTCAGCGACTACCTGTACATCCTTGAGCAGGACCGCACCGTCGTCGAAAGCATCCGCCCCGAGGAGATTCCGACCTCCCTCAAGGAGGAGCTCCACATCAAGGTGCCGGATCTCTCCTCGATCGCATTCCGCCGCTGGCTCGAGGATGTCGATACGCAGGGGCTGGCTGAGGTCTAGCCCCCGGGGTACTCGCGTACACTGGGTTCGTGCCGTTTGCCGTTCAGATGTTGGTGCCGCTGGCGAGCCTGCTGTCGGCGCTCAAGCCCGACGAGATCCTCAACAACGCAGGGCACCTCGCCGTCTGGGTAGCCGCCGGGATCATCTTCGCGGAGTGCGGCCTCCTCATCGGCTTCTTCCTGCCGGGCGACTCGCTGCTGTTCGTCGTCGGCCTCTTCGTCGGCAACGGCGCAATCGGCACGCCCCTCTGGGCCACGTGTCTGATCCTCTTCATCGCAGCCTTCGCAGGCAATCTGCTCGGCTACTGGATTGGCCTGCGCGCCGGGCCTGCACTGTTCCGCCGCGAGAACTCACGCATCTTCAAGAAGAAATACATCGATCACACCGAGGAGTTCTTCAACCGCTACGGCGCCGCCGCCATCATTCTCGGGCGCTTCATTGCGATCGTCCGGACCTTCATCACGGTGCTGGCGGGCGCCGGCAAGATGGACTTCCGTCGCTTCGCGCTCTACAGCGCGATCGGTGCCGCACTGTGGACGATCAGCCTGACGGTGCTCGGCTACCTGATCGGCAACGTGCCGGTGATCAAGAACAACCTCGAATACGCGATCATCCTGATCGTCATCGTCAGCGTCGTCCCGATCGTGATCCACCGCCTCAAGGCGCGGCGCGACGCAAAGCACGCCGCCTGAGCTACGGCTTGGCGCAGACGACGGTCGCCTTCACGAAGGCGTACTCGCCTGTCTCAAGGCTTGGAGCGTCGACGGTTGCGGTGACCGCCCAGGCCGTGGGCGTCTCACCGGCAGCCTGTTGCGGCTGACTGCTGATCACGCGAAATCTGTTCGCCGCACGGCTGAACGCGAATCCACCGCCAACGGCGCGCTCACCCGACGCGCACGCTGCCACCACGGTCACGGGAAGTCCCGTGGGCATGGCACCCATGGCCCACTGGGTGATCTGCTCACGCGTCGTAACCGTCGTCGCTCCAGCTGCGCCCGTCGCGCCGGTCGCGCCTGTCTCCCCCTTCGCGCCGGTCGCACCGGCTGCGCCCTTCTCGCCCTTTGGACCGGTCGCGCCACGCGCGCCCTTAGGGCCCCGTGGGCCTTCGAGGCCAGCGGGGACCTGACCGAAGCCGAAGTCTTCGTACTGCAGCGCACCGTCCTTGATCTTCGCGCTGTCGACGGCACCGTCGCGCAACTGCGGCGTACCGAC
Source organism: Thermoleophilia bacterium (assembly GCA_037133755.1). GTDB lineage: Bacteria > Actinomycetota > Thermoleophilia > Gaiellales > F1-60-MAGs149 > F1-60-MAGs149. The sequence goes on along the minus strand of JBAXNN010000004.1, from coordinate 168,423 downwards.
GCTGTTGCGTGGCAATTCGACCGCGGCGTAGCTGACACCGCCCAGCGAGAGGAAGACCGCCAAGGTCGCAGTCACGTTGGCGTACGACAATTTGGGCCTGCGTTCAAACAGCATGCTGGTTCGTTCTGAAAAGACGGATCACTCCCTCTGCTCGGAACACCACGACTGTGTAACGGCGTCAGCCCAGCACTCAGCGCATGCGCTCGCCCGCCGGATCGACCAGGCGGTCGGCGGCGATCGTTGCAGTGACGATGCCGTCCAGCGTCTCGATCTCGACCGTATCGCCCTCGGCGAGTTCCTTCGGGAGATAAGCGAAGGCCAGCATCGCGCCGACGGTGTAGCCGTAGGCAACCGAGCGCAGGCGGCTGATCGGCGCGCCGTCCTTGAGGACGACCTCGCCGCCGTAGGCCGGCAGCCACTCGCCGCTGCCGAGCTTGAGCGTGCGGATGCGCGTAGCGAAGCCCTCCGCGCGCCGGCGCTCGAGCGCGTCCTTGCCGATGAAGTCGCCGTCCTTCTTGGCGCAGAAGGCGAGGCCGGCCTGGTCGGGCGTGTCGCCCGGCGTGAGGTCGGTGCCGATGTAGCGGTAGCCCTTCTCCATGCGCAGGCCGTCGAGCGAGCGGTACCCGCAGACGCGGAGGCCCTGCGTGGCGCCGGCGGCGAGCAGGCTGTCCCAGACGGCGGTCGCCCAGGCGCGCGTGACGTACAGCTCGTAGCCGAACTCGCCCACGTAGGTGATGCGCTGCGCAAACGCCGGCGCGCTGCCGACGTGGATGTCCTGACCGGTGCCGAACGGGAACGCCTCGTTGGAGAGATCGGCTGTCGTGACGGCACCCATGATCGCCTTGGCGTTCGGGCCCCACATGCCGATCACGGCGAGTTCGTCGCTCTCCTCGCGGATCGTCACGTTGTACTGGGCGCGATGGGCGATGCCCTCGAGCCAGCCGCGATCTGACGCCACGGCGCCCGCGCCGGTGACCATGCGGTACCGATCCTCGGCGAGGCGTGTGACGGTGATGTCGGCGATCACGCCACCGCGATGGTCGAGCATCTGGGTGTAGATGACGATGCCCACCGGCTTGTCCATTTCGGCGTCGCACGCGAACTGCAGGAGCGCACACGCGTCGGGGCCGTCGATGGCGATCTTGCCGAAGCTCGACAGGTCGATCAGACCGGCCGTCTCGCGCATGGCGCGATGCTCCTCGCCGATCGCCGCGAAGAACGGCATGCGTCCCCAGCCCCACGCGCGCTGGTCGGCACCCATGCGGCGCCACGGCTGGCCGGGCTCGATGTACTCGGCGCGCTCGAAGCCGGACTTGACGCCGAAGACGGTGCCCGCTTCCTGCAGCCGACTGTGGAGCGCGGAGACACGCGTCGGGCGGCCCCACTCGTCCTGGTCGTAGGGATAGCGCAGGTGGTAGTAGTAGCGATACGTCTCGCGCCCGGCGGTTGCCGCGTGCTTGGGATCGCGGTACACGTCGGGAAAGCGCCACGGACGGTAGCTCGAGACGTCCCACTCGGTCTCGCCGGTGAGGATCCACTCGGCCAGCGTCTTGCCCATGCCGCCCGCACCGCCGAAGCCGTTCAGCGAGAGGCCCGCAGCGACCCAGAAGCCGGGCACGCCGGGCATGGGCCCGAGCAGCGGGTTGGCGTCGGGCGTCATTGCGTCGGGGTGGCAGATCAGCGCCACAACGCCGGCGTGTTCGAGGAACGGGAAGCGGCGGATCGCGCCCTCCATCAACTGGACGAAGCGCTCCTCGTCGGCCGGGACCGTACGCGCACTGTGCTCCCACGGCACGCCGTCGATCCAGCGTGCGGGCGCGTCGGGCTCGTAGCCACCGAAGAGGATGCCGCCGGCCTCCGACTTGCCGTAGACGAGGTTGTCGGGGTCGCGGAAGCACGGCATGTCGCGCGGCAGCTCGTGCCCTTCGACAGCGGTGAGGGCGATGTGCTGATGGTCGACCGGCGTCGACGGCACCCAGGTGCCGACCATCTCGCAGACGCGCGGTGCCCACATGCCCGCGGCGTTGACGATCGTCTCGCACCTGATGCGCCCCTGCTCGGTGCGGACGGCGATGACCTCGCCGCCGGGGCCGCGGTCGATGCCCGTGACACGACAGTGCTGGATGATCTCGACGCCAAGCTCACGCGCGGCGTTGGCCAGGGCGTACGTCGTGCGGTGCGGGTCGAGCCAGCCGTCGCCGGGTACCCAGACGCCGCCGTAGAGCGACTCGGGCGATGCGGCCGGCATCTTCTCGAGGCAGGCCTCGGGCTCGAGGAGCTCCACGTCCATGCCGATACCGCGGGCGCGCGACACGCCGCGCCGCATCTCGGCGAGCTGTTCCGGCGACGAGGCGATGCGCAACGAGCCCGTCGTCTCGAAGACCTCGAGCTCCTTGTACAGCGCGATCGAATAGCGACGGAACTTCATCATCGTCTCGGACGGGTTGAACTGCGTGACGAGACCGGCCGCGTGGTGGGTGGAGCCGCTGGTCAGCTCGCCCTTGTCAATCAGGACGATCTTCCCGTTCCCACCGCTCTGCTTGGCGAGGTGGTAGGCGATGCTGCAGCCCGTTACTCCACCGCCGATGATGACGATGTCTGCCTCTTCGATCATGTCGTGTGCTCCTTAGGACAGCACACGGCTGCGGTCGGGGTCGTAAAACGGTTTGAGGGAGGCCTCGACCGCGTGGCGCTGGCCGTTGACCTCGACGGCGTACGTGCCCGCCTGCAGCCAGTCGGCGCTGACGCCGTCGGGGTGCTTGGCGTAGCCGAGCGCGACGGCGCCGCCGACGGCGTGGCCGTACGCTGCGCTGGTCGTGTAGCCGAGCGGCTCACCGTCGCGCCAGAGGCGCTCGCCGCCCCACAGGGTCAGCTCGGGATCGAGCGCGCGAAAGCCGACGAGGCGCTTCGGCAGCGCGTTGGCGCCTGCCTCGCGCTGGGCGAGCAGTCCGTCGCGGCCGATGAAGCCGCCGGGCTTGTCCCACGCCACCGCGAAGCCGAGACCTGCCTCGACCGGCGTTTCGTCGGGCGAGAGCTCGTGCCCCCAGGCGCGGTACGCCTTCTCGAGACGTAGCGAGTTGATCGCGTAGTGACCAGCCAGCTTGCCGCCATGCTCCGGCGCCGCGGCGATCAGCGTCTCCAACACGGCGGGTGCCTGTGCGGCGGGGACATGCAACTCCCAGCCGAGCTCGCCGACGTACGTCACGCGTGCGGCGTGGAGCCGAACATCGCCGATACCGACCTCCTTGACGCTGCCGAAGGTAAACGCGGCATTCGACAGATCCATGTCAACGACCGGCTGCATGAGTGCGCGACTACTCGGACCCATCACGCTCAGCACCGCAGACTCGGCGGTGACGTCCTCGACGGTGCAGTTGGTCCCCTCCGCTCCGCGACGCACGTGCCAGAGGTCGCGGATGCGCTGAGCGGTGCCGGTGATCAGGCGGAAGCGATCTTCGGCGAGCCGCAGCACGGTGAGGTCGCTGAAGAAGCGGCCGCGGTCGTCGAGCATCGCGGTGTAGACGAGGTGACCCGGCACGACGTCGACGTCGTTGGCGCAGAGGCGGTTGAGGACGGTCACGGCGTCAGAGCCCGTGACCTCAACCTTACCGAAGCCCGACTGGTCGAACAGCGCGACCGACTCGCGGCACGCCAGATGCTCGGCGCGGTGCTCGTTCCACCAGGACTGGCGACCGAACGAGTACTCGACCGCCGGCGTCATGCCCGGGTCACCGAAGAAGTTGGGGCGCTCAAGGCCGGCCTTCTCGCCGAACCACGCACCGTGAGCCTTAATCACGTCGTGTACCGGCGAGGTGCGCAGCGGGCGCCCCGTCAGCAGCTCGCGATTGGGGTACGCCATCAGGTAGTGCGTGCCGAGCGCCTCGGTGACGCGCTGACGCAGGTACGCCAGGTCGTCCTGCTCGGGCGCAAACCGGGCCGGGTCGACCATGCTCAGGTCGAACGGCGCGTAGCCCTCGATGATCCATGAGGCCAGCGCCTCGCCGACACCGCCACCGAAGGCCATGCCGGCCGAGTTCATACCCGCAGCGATCCAGATGCCGGGCACACTCGGTGCCGGGCCGAGCAGGAAGTTCGAGTCGGGCGTAAACGACTCGGGCCCGTTGACGAAGCGCTCGAAGCCGACCTCTTCGAGGATCGGCAGGCGATGCGTGCCCTCCGTGAGCGGCGGCTCGAAGTGCTCCCAGTCGTCCTCGAGCAGCGCAAACGAGAACGGGTACGGCACCGGGTCGACCTGCCACGCCTTGGTCACGGCCTGGAAGGCACCGAGACGGATCTTGTCGTGCACGGTCAGGTAGTACGTGCAGCCGTCGGCGTCGCGGGTGCACGGGTACATGTCGATATCGCCGGGAATCGGGTTCGAGTCGGCGTAGTGATGCTCGACCGGGGCGAGCGGCAGGTTGATGCCGTACTCGCGGGCCAGGTCACGCGTCCACATCCCGCCGCTGAGGACGATCTGCTCGGCCTCGATCACGTGACCATCGTCGAGGATGACACCGGTGGCACGGCCGTGGTCCACGCGCAGACCGGTGACCCGCGCGTGCTCGCAGATCGTGGCGCCGCGCATCTGCGCACCCTTGGCGAGCGCGCGGGCGACACCCGCCGGCTCGACCTTGCCATCGTCGGGGATGTACAGGCCGCCCACGAGGTCGTCACCTCGCTGGAACGGGAACAGGTCGATCGCCTCCTGCTTGCCGACCATCTCGACGTCGATGCCCAGGTGCTGCGCCATCGCGCCGGTGCGGCGGTACTGGAACATGCGCTCCTCGTTGCGCGCCACGTAGAGCGTTCCGCACTGACGCCAGTCGACCTTCTCCCCCGTCTCGGCCTCGAGGCCGGCGTAGAGCTTGGCCGAGGTATCGCACATACGCGCGAACGTGCTGCTCGCGCGCAGACGCCCCACCATGCCGGCCGCGTGCCACGTCGTGCCTCCACCGATCTCGGACTGCTCGAGCACGACGACGTCGTGTTCGCCGCCCTTGGCGAGGTGGTACGCGATCGACGTTCCGATCACGCCACCGCCGATGATGACGATGCGCGCGCGGCTCGGTACAGTTGCAGTCATGGGGAAACCTGTCTGGACACGTTTTGATCAAGGTCGCAGACATGTCTAGTCATGTCAAGCGTGCGGGAGACGACACGGTGAAGGCCGTGGCGAAGCGCTATGGACAGGTGGACCAAGCTGTCCCTGCACATGTGCGACTGGCATCCGCCCTGCGCGACACCATCGCCAACGGCGAGCTGCTGCCGGGCGACACGCTCCCCGCTGATGCGGCACTGATGGAAGCGACCGGCCTCGCCCGCGGCACCGTGCGGCAGGCGGTCGCCACGCTGCGCGCAGAGGGGCTCGTGCAGACCCGGCAGGGCGCGCGCACCTCAGTGCTGCAGCGCCCGCGCCTGCAGCCCTTCTCCGAACTCCTGTCGTTCACGGCCTGGGCGCGTCAGCAGGGCGCGACGCCCGGGGCGCGCATGGTCGAGCTCGTTCGCCGCAGTGTCGATCCGACGGTCGCGCAGGAGCTCCGCATCGGTGCAGGCGACCTCGTCTGGACGATGGTCCGCGTACGCCTGCTCGACGGCGTGCCCGTCATGGTGGAGCATGCGGCCTACCCCGAGCACATCGGCGCCCTGCTCGTCGATGCCGATCTTGAGGCAGGCAGCGTGTACGCAGCGCTCGCCGAGCACGGCGTCGAGGTGGCGTCGGGACACCACCGCATCAGCGCCATCGCCGCCGAAGCCACCGACGCCGAACTCCTACGCACGCGACCCGGCACGCCACTGCTGCGCCAGGAGCGCACCGTCTTCGCCAGCGACGGCACGCCGATCGAGCACTCCGACGATCGTTGGCGCGGCGACTCGGTCGTACTCGATGCGGTCAATTCGGTGCAGGGCTCGCAGCTCGCGCGCCGCGCGCCGGACTGAACGCTCGAGCCGCGTCAGATTCTTCGGCCCGCCGCGTCAGCCCCGGTACAGACGCAACCAAGCGGCCGACGACCCCGCAGCGTTCTGGACACACAGGGCGGCCGGTGCCGACGACCCACCGGCCGCCCACCTGTGTCGCCCGGCCTAGCTCAGCTCGCGCGTACGGGCTGCGATGTACGCGTCGACCTCGCGCTCCACGTCCGCGTCGATCGGCGGCGGTACGTGTGCTTCGAGCCGCTCACGCCAGAGCGCCTCGGCACGCTGCTCGGCCGTCAGCGAGCCGGCCGCACGCCAGCGCTCGATGTTCTGCTTCGAGGCGACGACGGGGCGATGGAAGCACGTGCGGTACCGCTCCATCGTATGGTCGACGCCGAAGAAGTGGCCGCCGTGGCCGACCTCGCGGATCGCATCGATCGCAAGTGTCGCGTCGTCGATCTCGACGGGGCCGTACTCGACCATCAGCGAGCCGATGATGTCGACGTCGGCAACGAGCTTCTCGAAGCCCGTCACGAGGCCCGCATCGAGCCAACCCGCCGCGTGCATGACAACGTCGGCATGCCCATCGAGCGAGGCTTTCAGGATCTGCATTGATTCCCACCCCGCCTGCGCGTCGGTCACCTGACTCGTCGTCAGGCCGCCACCGAGGGCACGGGTCGGCAGGCCGTAGTGCCGTGCAAGCTGGCAACCGAGGACAACGCCCTGCGCGAGCTCTGGCCCCGAGAAGCCTGCGGCGCCGGACTGCATGTCGGTAATGGGCAGACCCGAGCCGATCAGCACCGGCGCGCCCGGGCGCACGGTCTGGACCAAGGCAATCGCGGCAAAGGCCTCGGCCAGCATCTCGGCCGTGCCGCCCGCGATCGTGACGGGTGCCATCGCACCGAGCATGGCGCCGGGCATGATGATGCCGGCCTGGCCGTGTTCGGCGAGCAGCATCATCGCGTCGGTCATGCGTTCGTCCCACCGCAGCGGCGAGACCGAGTTGAGAATCGCCGTCATCGCGCAGCGCCCGTCAAGACCACCGAGCGCGATGTCGGCGATGCGCACGCTGTCGAGGGTGGCATCGCGCGACGAGACGGCGGCCATGAATGGCTTATCCGAGTCGATCGCCAATGCGCGAAGCAACTGCAGGTGCCGGTACTCGACAGGTACGTCCTGCGCCTCGGTCACCACGCCGCCGGCGATGTCGAGCTCGTCGGCGTCTTGGATCAGCGCGACGAGATTGCGCAGATCGGCGAGCGAGCCATTGCCGCGCTCGCCACCCTTGGTCACGAACGGGGCACCGTAGGCGGGTGCGAAGGTCGTGATGCCGGCACCAAGCGCCAGCGACCGCTCGGCGTTGCGTGCGTGCCAGGTGAAACTCGACGGCGTCTGCGCGACGAGGTCTGCAACCCAGTCCGCATCGAAGAAGACGGTCTCGCCCTCGACGCGCTGTCCGGCCTCCTGCAAGAGCGCGAGCGCGCCGGCGTGTTCGAACTGCACGCCGATCTCGCTAATGATCGTCCGCCACGCCGCATCAAGCCGCGCGATGTCAGTCGGGCTGAGGATCTCCACGGGCGGGCGGGCAACGCGTAGCATCCGTGCAGTTTATGCCTGACTGCCGTTTCGAGAAAGTCTCGCCTCGCGTGGATCGCTTCACGCCCGACGAGCGCACCGACCGCCCTGTGCTGGGCGCAATTCGCGGCACGTCCGGCACGCTGATCGTCGACGGCGGCGCCTCACCCGCCCACCTCGCCGCGTTCGTCGCCGAACTCGTGGCACACGACCGCCCACCCATCGTCGGCATCGCGCTCACACACTGGCACTGGGACCACTCGTTCGGCTCGGCCGCGCTCGACGTGCCGGTCATCGCCTCGGAGCAGACGGCAGCCGGTGTCGCCGTGCAGGCGGGCTACAGCTGGGACGAGGCGGCTATCCGGCAGCGCGTCGACGACGGGCTCGAGCTCGCGTTCTCTCTCCCCCACCTGCTCGAGGAGTTCACCGAGGACCAGCGCACGTCGCTGCGCATCGTCGTGCCGCAGATCACCTTCGCCGAGTCGCATCAGGTCGATCTCGGCGACACGACGGTCGAGCTGCGCTGGGTCGGCGGCGACCACGCCGATGACTCGATCGTCATCTGGGAGCCCGAGGATCGGGTGCTGTTTCTCGGCGACGCGCTCTATCAGTGCCTCTGGGGCGACCCGGTTTACTTGACGGTGGCGGGCACGCGCGCGCTGCTCGAGCGACTGGCACCGTTCGACCCCGCGTTCGCGCTCGAGGGCCACGACCCTGACGTTGCCGACGCAGCCACGTACGCCATGCGCCTCGACGAGCTGCGCCGCGCCTGCGACCTCGTCGAGCAGGACGGCGACGATGCGCGTGCCGCGTCGTCGGACAACGAGGATCTCGCAGCGCTCGTCGACCAGCTGCTCAGCGCTCCCAACTGAATAGAGCGAGACGGCTACTCCCAGCCGTCCGGCGGCTTCGGCACCGCGGTCTCGTAGTCGAGCGCGTGCGTGGCGATCAGCCGTGCTCCGGTGTCGCGCTCGATTGCCTCGATCCGATCCCACGAGTCGAGCATCGCATTGCCGTTCCAAACAACGCCGGGCAGGCGCCGGCCGCGCATCGGCTCGATCAGGTACGCCGCGTCGCAGAGCAGGAACGTGGGCTGGCTGGGCGTCTGCACCCACAGCGACTGGTGGCCAGCGGTGTGGCCCGGCGTCGAGTGCAGAATCAGCGCGCCATCGCCGAAGAGATCGTGCTCGCCGGTGATCGGCCGCCAGTCGACGCCCTCGCTGAAGTCGTCGACGAGGTAGATCTCAGCCTGATCGTGCGTGCGGTCAAAGGCGAAATCGAGCTCGTTCTGCTGCACGTAGACGGGTGCGTGGCGCAGATGCTCAAGGCCACCGGCGTGGTCGAAGTGCAGATGCGACTGCACGACGACACTGATGTCTTCCGGCGTCATGCCGATGCGCGCAAGGCAGCCGGGCACGGTGTCGTCGGGCTCGAGCAGCGCCTCGAAGACGTCGGCCATGTCACCGAGGCGCGAGCGTGGGTCGGTTCGCAGCGTCGGATGCGCACCTGTGTCCAGCAGCACGTTGCCCTGCGGGTGCGTGACCACGTACATGTAGTACGGGTTGTAGAGCGCCTCGCCAGCCTGCGGATGCTCGTAGTCGAAGATCCCGACGTCCTGGAGATCGCCGCCGCAGTGGAGTGCGTAGACCTTCATGCGAGGAACCTAACGGATCTGGACCAAGGCCCAGCGGTGCACGTCGGACATTTTGGATCCGGATCCAAATTTGCGCTTTTTTGGCCATTTTGGATCCGGGTCCAAAATGGCCGAAATCAGGACAAATTGGATCCGGACCCAAATTGACCGTACACAGGACAGATTGGATCCGGATCCAGATTGGCTATGCGAGCAGCGCGCCGGGTGTGATCGCGGCCGGGTCGCAGACGAGGTGGATCAGCGCCGGGCCGTCGGCCTCGAGGGCGCGGGCGAAGGCGGCGGGGAAATCGGCGTCGCGCTCGACGCGCTCGCCATGGCAGCCGTGCGCGATGGCGAGGGCGGCGAAGTCGGGGTTGGCGAGCGCCGTGCCCTCGACGTGGCCGGGGAAGCTGCGCTCCTGATGCATGCGGATCGTGCCGAGCATGCCGTTGTCGCAGACGAGGACGACGATGCGCGCGCCGACCTGCACGGCCGTCGCAAGCTCGTGGCCAGCCATCTGGAAGCAGCCGTCACCGGCAAAGGCCACGACCGTTCGCGACGGATCGTGCAGTGCGGCCGCGATGGCGGCGGGAATGCCGTAGCCCATGGCACCGCTGGTTGGCGCGAGCTGCGTGCCGAAGCGGCGGTGGCGGTAGTAGCGGTGGATCCAGACGGTGTAGTTGCCGGCACCGTTCGTGATCACGGCATCGTCTGGCAGCGTCTCCCGCAGGTGCCGGACGACCTGCCCGAGGTCGACGCCGGCGAGCTCGCGCGGTGCGGGCTCGCTCCAGGTCTCGTAGTCGCCGCGCAGCGATTGCGCCCACATCGCGCGTGGCTGCCGCCCGAGCGGCCCGCGCGCCGCGAGCCCGTCGACGACGAGCGGTGCAGCGGCGGCGATGGCCAGATCGGGGTGCCACGTCCGTCCGAGCTCCGACGGCTCGGCGTGCACGTGCACGACCAGGTGCCCGAGGCGGCGCTCTATCGGCAGGCGCGTGTAGCCGCCGCTGGGGATCTCCCCGAAGCGCCCGCCGAGCAGCACGACGAGGTCGGCCTCCGCCACGCGCTCCGCGAGCCTCGGGTTGCAGCCGAGGCCGAGGTCGCCGACATAGGCCGGCGACGCGTTGTCGATGCGGTCCTGCCGGCGGAATTGCGCTGCGACGGGCACGGCCGAGCCCACCGCCCACTCCGCCAGCGCGTCGGCTGAGGCCTGGCTCCAGCGCGGCCCACCGACGATCACGAGCGGCTGCGCCGCATCGCCGAGCCACGTGTGGAGGCGATCGAGGTCGGCCGCGTCGGGCTCGCGGAGCGCCGGCTCGGCGAACGGCGCGTCGGGCACGTCGGTCTCCTCGCGCTGCATGTCCTCGGGCAGAGCGAGCACGACGGGGCCGGGCCGGTCGGCGAGCGCGATTTCGAAGGCGCGGCCGAGCATCTCGGGGATGTCGTCGGCCGTCTCGATCTGCGCGGCCCACTTTGCGAGCGGCGCGAACATCGCCGGCAGATCGACCTCCTGGAACGCCTCGCGCCCCTGGTGCTCGCGCCGGACCTGCCCGAGCAGGAGCAGCATCGGCGTCGAATCTTGGAAGGCGGTGTGGACGCCGATCGACGCGTGCGTGGCACCGGGGCCGCGCGTGGCGAGGCAGACGCCGGGCCGGCCCGTCAGCTTCCCCCACGCCTCCGCCATGTGCGACGCCGTCGCCTCGTGTCGCGCGCCGACATAACGGATCCGGTCGCGCCGCTCCCACAGCCCGTCGAGGACACTCAGAAACGACTCACCCGCGACGCCGAACACCTTGTCCACGCCCTGCGCGACCAGCTGGTCCGCGATGACGTGGCCGCCGAGGCGCGTCATGCGTCGCGGATGCCGGCCCAGGCCATGTACTTCATCTCGAGGAAGTCCTCGATGCCGTGCTGCGAGCCCTCGCGGCCGATGCCCGACTCCTTGACGCCGCCGAACGGCGCTTCGGCTGCGCTGATGAAGCCCGTGTTGATGGCGATCATGCCGTAGTCGAGGCCCTCGCCCACGCGCCAGATGCGGGCATGGTCGCGGGTGAAGAGATACGCGGCCAGGCCGAACGGCGTGTCGTTGGCGATGCGGACCGCGTCGGCTTCGCTCTCGAAGCGATGCACCGCGGTGACGGGACCGAACGTCTCCTCGTTCGACATCTCCCACGACATGTCGGCGCCCGTGATGACGGTCGGTAGGAAGAACGTGCGGCCGTGCTCCTCGTGGACGCCACCACCGAGCAGGACCTCGCCGCCGCGCGTGCGGGCGTCGGCGACGTGGCGGGCGACCTTCTCAAGCGCGGGATCGTCGATTAGCGGACCGATCGTGGCCGACGGGTCGAAGCCCGGCGCGACGTTGACGGTCTTCGACAGCTCGACCACGCGCTCGATGAAGGCGTCGTGGATGCCACTCTGCACGAGCACGCGGTTGGCGCTGATGCACGTCTGCCCCGCATTGCGGTACTTGGCGACGTTGATCGCGGCGATCGCGTCATCGAGATCTGCGTCGTCGAACACGAGAAACGGCGCGTTGCCGCCGAGTTCGAGCGAGACCTTCTTGACCGTGCGCGCGCACTGCTCCATCAGGATCTTGCCGACCTGCGTGGAGCCGGTGAACGAGAGCTTGCGAACGATCGGGTTCGACGTCATCTCGCCGCCGATCTTCGGCGCGTCCTCGGCATCGCCGGTGACGATGCTGAAGACGCCAGCGGGGATACCGACGCGCTCGGCGAGCTCGGCGATGGCGAGGGCGCTGAGCGGCGTCTGCTCTGCGGGCTTGAGCACCATCGAGCACCCAACGGCGAGTGCCGGCGCCGCCTTGCGCGTCGGCATTGCCGACGGAAAGTTCCATGGCGTGATGCCGACGGTGACGCCGATCGGCTGGCGCAACACGACGAGGCGGCGCTCGCCCATCGGCGCGGGAATCGTCTCGCCGTAGACCCGCTTGGCCTCCTCGCCGAACCACTCGAAGAACGAGGCGGCGTAGGCGACCTCGGCCTTGGCCTCGGGCCACGGCTTGCCCTGCTCGGCGGTCATGATCGTCGCGAGGTCGTCGGTGTTGGCGATCATCGCGTCGGCGAGGTCGCGCAGCAGCTTCGCGCGGTCCTTCGCAAGCAGCTTGGCCCAGCCGACTTGGGCGCGCTCGGCAGCCTCGATGGCGCGGCGCGTCTCGGCGGCGCCCAGGCGCGGGACGTTCGCGATCACCTCGCCGGTGGCGGGGTCATAGACCGGGAACGTCTCGCCACTGTCGGCGTCGACCCACTGGCCGTCGATGTAGGCCTGCTGGCGGAAAAGCGAGGAATCGTTGAGCTGAATCGTCATGCAGGCGATGCTACCCGATGGCCGTCCGGCCGCTGACGCCATGCGAGTCACGGGATTTCCGTCACGGCCTGACGGAATCGCCGAGTGCAATCAGCAGCCCGGCGGTGTACAACTGGCACATGAGCAGCATTCTGGGGTTCTCCACGGAGTTGGGTACAGACGAGCTAGTGACGGAGCGGGTGATCGCGAAGGCCAAAGAGCTGGGAGTCACCACGGTCGTAATGGTCACGCACGGCGGCATGGACACGACGATCGGCCACGGCATCGGCCAGGAATTCGTCGAAGGCGAGAGCGGCAGCGACGCCGAGGACCGTGCCGCGGCAATGTGCGCCGTCGCGCGTGCGCAAGGACTCACCGCCACCGGCCAGGCGACGATGGGGCCCGACAGTGCGAGCGTCACTGCGGTCTGCGAGAAGTTCTCGCCGACGTCCGTGATCGTCGGCACGCCGCGCCATCGCCTGGTCGGCAATCTCTGGGATGCCGAGAGCGTCCGCGCCGCCAAGCACCACTGCGAGGACGTCGAGGCAATCCACGACTAGCACCGTCGGGCGCCTGCCCGTCGACCGTCAGATACGAACGGGAGCCCCGGGTTTCGCCCGGGGCCCTGGTTTTTCTGGCGTCCGAATTGCGTCAGGGATTCGGCCGCTGGCGATCAACCTGCGGATATGACCTATGGGATGAGTAGGCTTCCACCCCAGCGCACGCGTTCCCCTACGTGCGTTTGAATTGCAGACCCAGGAGATGACCTCACAATGGCAACGACGACACGCCGCGGCTCAGTCGACCTCGACACGCACGGCCTCGCTCCCAGTGGCGACGCCCACTGGAACCTGACGGCCGCCGAGCTCTATGAGCACACGCTGCGCGCGAACGCCGGTCAGCTGGCTGCTGGCGGGTCGCTCGTCGTCACCACCGCTCCGAACACGGGCCGCTCCCCCAAGGACAAGTTCATCGTCGATGAGCCTGGCGCGAAGGACCGCGTCTGGTGGGGTCCGGTCAACCGCTCGATCTCGCAGGAGCACAACGCGCTGATCCGCGAGGACCTGGTCGACTTCCTCAATCAGGGCGACGTCTACGTCCTCGACGCCTGGGCCGGCGCGCACCCCGACCATCGCACGGCGATTCGCGTCGTCTCGAACTCGGCGTGGCACCTGCTGTTCGCGCAGACGATGCTGATCCCGGCGACGGCCGACGAGATCCCCTCGCATACCCCCGAGGTGCTGATCCTCCACGCGCCCGAGTTCAAGGCCGATCCCGAGAAGCACGGCACGCGCGTCAGCGGCTTCGTCACGATCGACTTCACCGGCGGCGAGATCCTTGTTGGCGGTACGCGCTACGCCGGCGAGATCAAGAAGTCCGTCTTCACGATCATGAACGACCGCCTGCCCCAGAAGGGCGTGCTGTCGATGCACTGCTCGGCGAACGTCGGCCAGGACGGCAACGTCGCCGTCTTCTTCGGCCTCTCGGGCACGGGCAAGACCACGCTGTCGACCGACTCCGAGCGCCCGCTGATCGGCGACGACGAGCACGGCTGGGCCGATGACGGCGTCTTCAACATCGAGGGCGGCTGCTACGCCAAGGCGATCAACCTGTCGGCCGAGTCCGAGCCCGAGATCTACGCCACGACCGAGATGTTCGGCTCGATCATCGAGAACGTGGTCATGGATGCCGAGACGCGCGAGATCGACTTCGCCGACTCGTCGATTACGGAGAACACCCGTGTCGCCTACCCCCTGACGTCCATCCCGGGCGTCGTCGAGGAGGGCCGCGCCGGCACGCCGACTGCCGTCGTGCTGCTGACGGCCGACGCCTACGGCGTTCTCCCGCCCGTTGCCAAGCTCACACCTGAGCAGGCGATGTACCACTTCCTGTCGGGCTACACCGCGAAGCTGGCTGGCACCGAGGTCGGTGTCACGGAGCCGCAGACGACGTTCTCCACGTGCTTCGGCGCGCCGTTCCTCGCCCAGGATCCGGGCGTCTACGCCAAGATGCTCGGCGAGCGCCTCGCGCAGACCGGCGCCTCGGCATGGCTGGTCAACACCGGCTGGACCGGTGGCCCGTACGGCGTTGGCAAGCGCATGCCGATCGCGGCGACTCGCGCCCTCGTGCGCGCCGCCGTCTCGGGAGAGCTCGACAACGTCGAGACGCGTCAGGATCCGATCTTCGGTCTGCACATCCCGGTCGCCATACCGGGCGTCGACTCGACGCTGCTCAACCCCGTCGAAACGTGGGACGACCCGGCCGCCTTCGAGAAGAAGGCACATCAGCTGGCCGCCCAGTTCGTCAAGAACTTCGAGCAGTACGAGGGCATGGTGCCCGCCGAGGTGCTCGCCACCGCGCCGGATCCGGCCGGCGAAGAGGCCCCGGACTTCGGCGCCGAGGGCTAACCGCGCAACCGCTCGGTCGCGGACCCGGGTTGCCGGGTTCTGCGGCCGAGTCCCGTGCAGCTACTGCACGAGCGTGAACCCGCCCGATGCGGACTGGTACACGTGGATCGGCGCGTCTTTGAGCTCGTGATTCGACGTGAAGCTGATCGGCATGCCGAGGATGCTGGTATCGAGGTGCGTCTTCGGCAACTGCTCGACCATCGCCGCGCGGCTCACCTCACCATCCGCGCTGCAGACCTCAAGGGCAGCTTCTAGGACGATCTGCATCGCGACGTAGGACGGCGCGCCGAAGTATTCCAGCGAGCCGAAAATGGTTTGGTAGAGCCGCACGCTCTCTTGGGCCGACGGTTCGACACTCAAATCCGACGCATAGGTCGTGACGAATGCACCGGGCGCGTGCAGGGACGCGAGGAACAGCGCATCGCCGCCGATGAGCTCCGGGTACTTACCGGCCTTCGCCAGCTCGCTCGAGATCGCGGTTGCCTGCGCAACGTCGACCAGCGGCAGCGCCACGACGTTGGTGCTCGCGTCAACCTGGTCCACCACGTCGGCGAAGTCGGTCTGATCCAACGTGATCTCGACTGAGCGCGAACGCACGCCGAATTCGTCGAGCTTGGCCTTCAGGCCCTTCGAGAGATCCTGCGAGTAGACCTCATCGTCGGTCACGATGAGGACGATCTGCGGCTTGAGGTGCTTGGCAATGAATCCACCCATCGCCGGCGCCTGCTTGGCATCGCTCGCAACGTCACGGTAGAAGTTCTTCAGGCGGCCATCGGTGAGGGTCTCATTGGTTGCCGACGGGGAGACGTAGACGAGGTCTGCGGCGTCAAGGATCGGGCCGACGGCGCGGGTCACGACAGAGGTCGTGGGCCCCACGACGCCGATCACGTTCGGATTAGCGACGAAGCGCCGCACGTTGCGCACGCCCGCCGCCACGTTGTCGTCGACGTTGGCAGGCTCGATCGTGAAGTTCGACTTGTGTTCCTGATTGAACTTATCGAGCGACACGCGCGCCCAGTTCATCTGCGTGGCGTCGTTGGCAGTGAGCCCACCGTAGGGTCCCATCACCCCGATGGCGCCCGTGCAGGACATGGCACCAATAGTGGGTGTCGATGAAGTCGTAGTTGGGCTATCAGACGATCCGGCGCAGCCCGCAAGTGCTGCCGCCACGACCACCAGGACGAGGGTGAATGCACTGCGTGTCACCAAAACGCCACCGCTCCTCCAAAACACGAAGTTAGCACGGAGACACTGACCACAAGGAGCCCGATGCGCATTCGCAGAGACTCAAACGTGCTCGCGAGACCACCAGCGAGGAACGCAATCGTGAGAAACGCCGCAACGAACTCCAGGTTGTGCGAGCGCGCGAGATTCGTCTCTGCAAGTTCCAGATAGTGCGCAGAATCGTCGAGCGATGCCTTCGCGTCGATGATCACACCGGGTGCATTCCAGTTCGGGTTCGCCGAGACGAACGGTGTGTACGGTCGATCGGCACCCGGCTGCTGCTGCCACCAGGTGATTGCATCGCGGGAGTTCGTCGTCATCATCGCGAGCACGGTGAGTGCCCGCTCCTTGTCGCCGTTGTCGAGTGCGGCGCGATAATCGATGAAGAGCTGCCGTTCGCCAGACATCGATCGCTCGGCGTCCTGCATGAGGGTGTTGGCATCGTTGCCTGACTGCGTCGAGAGCGTGAAGTACTCAACGGAGTGGCCTTGCATCACCTGCGCCCGCCACGTCGTGACGCCGGCGAAGACCGCGGCGAGACCGAGCACGATCGCGGTCGAAATGCCGAGCCAGCGAGGACCGTGAAAACCGCTATGCCCGTGCGCGCCGGCGGCGTGTCCGTGACCCGTCACTCCTCATCCTTCCGACGCTCGGCGCGTACTGTAACGACTAGTCCACCGTGCGTCCAGCGCACGATCAGCAGACGAAATCGAACGTCCCGTCCGCGAGAACGCGCCAGAAGTGGATTACGCCGCCCTTCACGTTGCCGTTGCGCTGGAAGGCGATCGGGGTCCCGAAGATCGACTGCTTGAGCTGCACGTACGGCATCTCGGTGGCGACGCCGTCACGGTTCGCCATGCCGTAGATCTTGCAGGATGCGCGCCCGGCCGCCATGACGGCACGGGCCGCGGTGTACGCACCGGCACCGGACTGATCCAGCTTGCCGTACTTCGCCTCGTAGGTCGCAGCGACCTTGCGGCCGTAGGCATTGCGGGTCATGTCGCCAAGGAAGGTTGCGACGGTCGCACCAGGGACATTGAACGAGGACCCGAACAGGGCATCGCCACCGATGATCTTCGGCGTGCGACCTGCGGTCGTCAGCGCGGCAGCGAACACCTGGGCCTGCGGGGCGTTGACGAACGGGAGCACGACGACGTCAACATCAGCGCCGATCTTCGCCACATCCGCCGTGTAGTTATCGGTGCCACTACCGACGGAGATCCGGGTGTTCGTGACGCCACGGTTCGAGAGGGTCTTGGCAACGCTGGCGGCGAGATCCGTCGAGTACGAATCCGACTGCTGAACGATCACCACGTTCTTGCCCTTCAGGTCCTGCTGCACGTACCGCGCGATCGCGGGGCCCTGCAGGGAATCGTCGGCGACGACGCGATAGAACCCGGGCAGCGTGCCATCGGCGAGCGACGTTCGCGTGGCAGACGCCGAGACGTACGCGAGTCCGGCCTTGCTCAGCACCGGACCACCGGCGGCCGTCGCCGTTGACGTCTGGTAGCCGACCATGCCGATGATCGAACCATCGGCGGCAACTGACTTGGCGATGCTCTTGGCCGAGGCAGCGGTGTTGAAGCCGTTCTTGACCGCGACCTTGAAGGTCGTGCCGTACTGCGCGTTCTCGTTCGCGACCGCAAGGCGCGCCCAGTTGGCCTGATTCACCGCACCGTCAAGACCCGACTTGGCGACCGTTGCGACGGCGATGGTGCCACCGCAGGCGGTGGAGCGGGACGTCGGGGCCGCACCGGCCGTGCCCGTCAGGGCAGCGATGGCGGCGAGGGCGGCGGTGCAGGCGGTGAGGGCGAGGCGCGGCGAATTCATGCCCTGATAGTAATGACAGACACGGCTATCGCGAGGCAGTTATGCGTCAGTCGCCGAGCTCGGCGCGGCGGCGCGTCACCAATTCGTCGAGCTCAGCGCGCATCGCCTCATCCATCGCCGGCTGCTCATAGTCGGCGAGCAACTGCTGGTAGATCCCCGTTGCGCGGGCGGCCGCATCGAGCCCACCGTCCTTGCTCCAGCGCTGGTAGTTGTCGGTAGTTGCCAGCAGCGGCCGGTGGAAGCAGTCGCGGAAGCGCTCCATCGTGTGCGCGGCGCCGAGGAAATGCCCGCCATGTCGCACCTCGTCGTGGGCCCCGAAGGCGAGCGACTCCTCGTCGATGTCGATCGGCGTGAACTCCTTGATCAGCGTCTGCAGCATGTCGAGATCCATGATCAGCTTCTCGAACGACGCGACGAGACCGCCCTCGAGCCAGCCGCCGCAGTGCATGTGCAGGTTGGCGCCGGCGAGGAAGGAGGCCTGCATGGTGTTCATGCCCTCCCACGCGGCCTGCGCGTCCGGCAGCGGACTCGTCGTCAACGATCCACCACCTGCCCGCCACGGCAGGCCGTAACGACGCGCCATCTGGCCGGAGGCAAGGAGGCCAAAGTGCGACTCGGGCCCGCCAAACGCGGGCGAGCCGTTCTTCAAATCGGTGGTCGAGAGAAACGATCCAAGCACCGCAGGACAGCCAGGACGCACGAGCTGCATCAGCGCGATGCCGGTCAGCGCCTCGGCAAATTGCTGCGCCAGCGCCGCCGGTACGCTCGCGGGCGCCATCGCGCCCATGAGCAGAAACGGCACGACGAGCACGGGCTGTCCAGCACGGGCGTAGATCAGCAGCGCGTCGAGCATGCGCTCGTCGTAGACCAGCGGCGAATTGACGTTGATGTTGGTGTACGTGCACGCCTCGCGGTCGACGCGGTCGCCGAACACGATCCGCGCTGCGGCGAGGGCATCGTTGACGGCGTCGACGCTCACGGCGTTCGCACCGAAGGGCTTGTCGGTGAGCGTGAGCAGCGCACGGATCTCATCGAGGTGGCGCGAGTCGAGGGGGATGTCATTGGGCTCGACGGGCAGGCTGCCGGGCGAGTCGTACTCGTCAATCGCCTGCGCCAGCCGGCAGAAATCCTCGAAGTCGTGGAGCGTCCCGTCGCGGCGCTCCATGCCACGCCGCACAAACGGCGGGCCCTGCACGGGCATGAACACCATGTGGTTGCCGCCGAAGCGCATGTCGCGTGCCGGGTTGCGGGCATGCAAGGTGAACTCACTCGGCGCCTTGGCAATCATCTCGAGGACCCACGCCGGATCAAAGCGAACAATGTCGCCCTCAACGGTCTGGCCGGCCTCGGTGAAGAGCCGAAGCGCCTCGGGGTGATCGAACCGAATCCCGAGGTCGGAGACGATGCGCATCCAGCCGCGCTCGATGGTGTCGAGCCCGTCAGGAGTGACGGGCTCGAGAACTGGGAAACGATTCACAACCATTGCGCAGCAGCATACGTGTGCCGCGCTGACCGTACGATGCCCACATGACCGAGCCGAATCTGCCCGCCGACGAGGCTGCCCGCCTGCACCGCCGTGCAGCCGAGTTGCTGCCGCTCGGATCGCTGCTGCATGACCGCGGCGACATGCCCGCCGCGTGGAGCGAGGCCCTGGATGCGCTGGCTGAGCGACTCGGAGAGTCCTACCCGTTCGCCGATCCGCAGTACCTCGGCCAGATGCTCAAGCCGCCGCACCCCGTGGCGTGGGCGGGCTACGCGATGGCGATGCTGCTCAACTCGAACAACCACGCGTTCGACGGTGGGCCCGCCACCGCGCACCTCGAGCGCGAGGCGGTCGATCAGATCGCACAGATGCTCCACCACGAGACGCATCTCTCGCACCTGACGGCGTCGGGCACGATCGCGAACCTCGAGGCGCTCTGGGTGGCCCGCAGCCTGCATCCCGACAAGGTCGTGCTGTCCGGTGCGCAGGCGCACTACACCCACGCACGCATCTCCGAGGTCGTCGGGGCGCGCCATGAAACGGCGCCCGCAACGGGGCACGGCACGCTCGACCTCGCCGCGCTGGAGGAGCGCCTCCAGGCCGGCGGTGTGGGCACCGTCGTCGCGACGCTCGGCTCGACCGGGCTCGGGATGGTCGATCGCGTTGATCGCATCGCCGACCTCTGCCAACAGTACGACGCGCGCCTGCATGTCGATGCGGCGTACGGCGGCTTCTTTGCGCTGCTCGCCGACGGCGGCACGCCGGGCGTCGAGCGCGCGCCGTTCGATGCTCTGTCCCGCGCCGATTCGATCGCGATCGACCCGCATAAGCACGGCCTACAGCCCTACGGCTGTGGGTGCATCATCTTCCGCGACCCCGACGTCGGTCGCCTGTACAAGCACGACTCGCCGTACACGTACTTCACGAGCGACGACCTCCACCCGGGCGAGATCAGCCTCGAGTGCTCGCGCTCAGGTGCCTCGGCCGCGGCGCTGTGGGCAACGCTGCGCGCGCTGCCGCTCACGCGTGACGGGCTCGGCAGCCATCTGGCCGGTGCGCGGTCGGCGGCGCTGCGACTAGCCGAGCGCATTCGCGGACTCGATGGCTGGACGCTCGTGCTCGACCCCGATCTCGACATCGTCTGCTGGCACCGCAACGGCACGACGGCCTCCGGTGTCAGCGCCGCGACCGACGTCGCGTTCGACCGCCTGGCCGAGCGCGGCTGGCACGTCGCAAAGCTCAGTGTCAACGCCGACGACCTTCACCTCGAGGCAGATCAGCCCACCGTCATGGTGCTGCGCTCGACGCTGATGAAGCCTGAACACGCAGGCGTCGTCGATGCGCTTGCCGACACCCTCGCCGAGCTGACCTAGCCCGCGCTCGGCGGGTACTGCTCGAGCCACCAGCGCGCGATGTCGTCGCGGCGCATGAACGCGACGCCCGGTGCCGACACAGCGTGCTCGAGAAAGGCCCGCAACGCAGCAGCGCGTGCTGCCTGCCCCGTCCAGCGCGCGTGCACCACGACGGTCATCATCGCCGGGCGTGCCTCGCGGACGAGCTCGTCGAGGCCCATCACCAGCAGGTCGAGGTGATCGCGCGGGCTGCCAAACCCGGGGCTGGCGAGATACCGACTGTCGTTGTACGTCTTCGAGTACGGCACGACGAGCAGCGGGGCTCCACCGGTTTCGACGTAGTACGGCACATCGTCGGCGCACGGGTCGGAGTCGTAGAGAAAGCCCCCCTCATCGACCAGCAGGCGCCGCGTGGCATCGCTCGCCGAATACGGGCTGTTCCAGCCGAGCGGGCGACGACCACACACACGCACGTACGTCGCGATGGCCTGGGCGAGATGGTCGCGCTCGGTCGCCTCATCCATGCTCCACGGCGGCAGCCAGCGCCAGCCATGGCCGAGCAGATCGTGGCCGCGCGTATTCATCCATTCGGCGACGGCGGGGTTCAGCTCGAGCGCAGTGGCGGTCGCGGATACCGTCGCGGGCACGCGGGCCTCGTCGATCAGGCGCGCGAGGCGCCAGATGCCGGCGCGACTGCCGTAGTCGTAGTGCCCCTCGGTGCCGTGATCGAGGAGCGGCGGCTGCGGCCCCTCGCTCGGGTACTCGCCCCAGCCCTCGTTGCGTGCGTCGTCCCAACGGGCCGAGGCCTCGGAGCCCTCCTCGTACACGACCACGAGGTTGACAACGACCGTTGCGTCGTCCGGCCATGCAAACGCCGGCGGCTCGGAGCCGAAGCCGATCAGGTCGCGCGCGCGGACGTCGTCGGGGATCACCGCACCATGCTATCCGCCAGTGGCGCTCGGGAACAATCCCGCTGCCACTGACGTTGATGCTCGTGCCATGCAGATTGGTCTCTACAACTTCGGCGACTCGATGCCCGATGCGGCTACCGGCGAGCGCATCGACCAGGGCACGCGCATCCGCAACCTGCTCGAGGAAATCGAGGTCGCCGATGCCTCGGGCCTCGACGTGTTCGCCGTCGGCGAGCACCATCGCCTCGACTTCTCCATCTCGTCCCCCTCCACCATCCTCGCCGCTGCCGCAACGCGCACCGAGCGCATCCGCCTGTCCAGCGGCGTCACGGTGCTCGGCTCGGAAGATCCGATCCGCGTCTATCAGCAGTTCGCAACGATCGACCAGCTCTCGCGGGGGCGAGCCGAGATCATGGCGGGGCGCGGCTCGTTCATCGAATCGTTCCCGCTGTTCGGCCAGGACCTCGCCCAGTACGACGACATCTTCGCGGAGAAGCTCGAGTTGCTGCTCAACGTCCGCGAGCACACCGTCGTCACGCACGAGGGCGTCCACCGCCCCTCGATCGACGGCCGCGAGGTCTACCCGCGCGCGTACCAGGAGCCTCTGCCTGTCTGGATCGCGATCGGCGGCACGCCACAGTCGGCGGTGCGCGCGGCCGGCCTCAAGCTGCCGCTGGCGCTCGCCATCATCGGCGGCGAGTTCCGCCACTTCGAGCCGATGACGCGCCTCTACCGCAAGGCGTGGGAGGAGTTTGTCCACGACCCGGCCGAGCTCCAGCTCGGCATCAACGCGCACGGGTTCGTCGGCGAGTCGACGCAAGAGGCGCAGGACCTCGTCTACCCGACGTACAACGGGATGATGAACACCATCGGGCGCGAGCGCGGCTGGCAGCCGCGCGGCCGCGACCACTACGACTACGAGTGCGCCCCGGGCGGCGCGCTGCTGATTGGCTCGGTCGACGACGTCGTCGAGAAGCTGCTCGACTACCACGCGGTGTTCGGCAACACGCGCTTTCTGATGAAGATGAGCGCCGCACCGAGCCAGCACGAGGCAACGCTGCGCAGCATCGAGTTGCTCGGCAAGCAGGTCGCGCCACGCGTGCGCGCCGAAGTGGCCAAGCGCGAGGCGGCTGCGGCGACGGTCTAGTTCGTCGTACCGTGCGCGCGCCAGGAGATCAGGTGGCGCCCGAGCACCGGTGAGGCACTGGCCGCGAGCCACGCGGCCTCGTGCTCGGCGTCCTCGCCCTCAAGCCCAAGCACGTCCTGCATGATCGCGAGCGCGGCGCGACGGCGCGTGCTGAGCACGAGCGCGGCGCTGGTGCCCACGGGCGTGAGCCGGACCTTCTCCTCTTGTACGAGGCCCATCGTGCGGAGGCGGCGCAGCATCTCGAGCGCCGTCGGCGCCGAGACGTTGAGGTGTCGAGCAAGGCTGGCCTGCGACGGCCCGTTCTCTCCGGCCTCGCGCTGCATGTCGAGCAGCGCCATCAGATAGCGCGCCTCGCCCGTGGTGACGTCGGCGCACGAGCGTTCGACCGCTTCCTGATCGGCGCCCGCAATCTGCGTGATGTCATCGGCCATACGTGAAGCGTAGAGCGCGGCTGCCAAGGTCGTGCTGTAGGTCATGTGCTACGGTTGTGGCATGAGCACGATCGCCTCGCGTGAACTGCGCAATCACACGCGTCAACTGCTTGACCGCGTCCGGGCGGGCGAGGAGGTGCTGATCACGGTCGACGGAATCCCCGTGGCGCGTGTGTCGCCGCTCGACGACCGTCCCCGCTCGCTGCAGCGCGACGTCTTCCTCGACTTGCTGGCCCGCAATCGAGCGGATCCCGCGCTCGCCGCCGAGCTCGATGAGCTCTTTCCCGAGACCACGGACGACATGCCGTGGAGGTAGAGGCCGTCCTCGACACGAGCATCTTCATCGCGCTCGAGTCGGGGCGTGACATCCGACGTGAGGAGATTCCGGAGCGCGTCGGCGTCTCGGTGATCACCGTCGGTGAGCTGCGCGCCGGCATTCACACCGCCCGCACCAGCGAGGCGCGAGACCAGCGGATGACAACCCTTATGACCGCCAGGCGCGCCTCCCCGATTCCCATCGACGAAGAGGTCGCGTTCGCCTGGGCTCGCCTGCACATCGAGTTGCGCGAGCAGGAGCGTCGCATGCCGGGCAACGATGCGTGGATTGCGGCGACCGCAATCCATCTCGGCGTCCCCGTGGTCACGCAAGACGCTGACTACGACGACGTGCCGCGACTCGATGTCATCAGAGTCTGACTGCGCAAACAGCGTGCTACGTTCGCAAGCATGAATCCGTTCGAAGCTCCGGGCGAGTGGCTGCGTTGCCAGCTGCACTGCCACACCGACCAATCTGACGGCGAGCCGACCATCGAGGAGCTCGTCGCGCACTACGAAGAAGCCGGCTGCGACGTGCTCGTGATCACCGACCACTGGCTGATCACCCGTGGCACTTCCGACTCGATGTTGATGATCCCTGGGAGCGAGCTGTCGTCGAAGCTCGATCGCGCGCCGTTCGAAGCCGAGGTGCTGGCCCTCGGTATTGCTGAGCTACCCGAGCCACGCGAGGAGTTCGACACGATTGCAGCGTGCGCGCAGTGGATCGTCGATCACGGCGGTGTGGCGTACCTCGCGCATCCGCGCTGGAGCAGCCTCACGGCCGACGACTATCTGAGTGCGCCGGCGCTGTCGGGCCTCGAGGTGTTCAACGGTGGCTGTGAGGCTCAGCAGGGCAACGGCCTCTCCGAGGTGCAGTGGGACCAGATCAAGCAGCTGGGTGGCGCAGCCAAGGGCATTGCCACCGACGATGCGCATCAGGCAACGAGTGCGAACGGCAGCGACGCCGGTCTCGGCTGGACAATCGTGAAAGCCGCGTCGCGCACACGCGAGGCGGTGCTCGACGCGCTGCGCTCTGGCGCGTTCTACTCCACCACCGGCCCCGAGCTCCTGCGCCTCGAGCGCGTCGACGGTGGCGTCGTCGTGCACTGCTCGCCGGCCACGTCCGTGGCGCTGCACTCCGGCGCGTGGGACGGTGGGCGCGTCAACGCCGACGCCTCGATCTCGAGCTACCGCGGCGAGATCATCGAGCGCTCAGGCGACGGCCTAATCACCGCAGCGCGCTTCGACGCTCCCGAATACTGGGAGTGGGCGCGAATCGGCGTGACCGCGGCCGATGGCGGCCGCGCCTGGTCGAACCCCTTTCCGCTACCCGGTGAGCGCACCGCGTTTCGCTGAGCGACAAATCGATTGATGGAGGCTTGGAGATGAAGTCGGATGTGATCGTTGTCGGAGGAGGGCTCGGCGGCCTCGCCTGTGCCCGCGACCTCGCGCGCGCGGGCACTGACGTCGTCCTGGTTGAGGCGCGGGCGCGCGTCGGCGGACGTGTCGAGGGCATGGAGTTCGACGATGGCCGCGTGCTGCAGATGGGTGGCGAGATCGTCGGCACCGTCCACCACGGATACCTCGAACTCGCCGCCGAGCTCGGCCTCGAGATCGTGCCGAGCTACACCGATGAGCCTGGCGAGAACGGCTACGACATGCTCGAGGGCGCGCACATCGGCGAGGGATGGCTGACCGAGGCCGACCTCGCGAGCTTCACGCGCCTTCAGGAGGAGATGCTGCAGATTGCAGCGACCGTCGACCCGGCCAACCCGTGGTCGCACCCGGACGCAGCCCGCCTTGATCGCCTCTCCGTCGGGGCGCTGATCCGCTCGCTCGAGCCGACGTGGATGGCGTACCGCGTGTTCGAGGCCGAGGCGCTCGCGGCCGCGCACGGCACGCTCGAGCGCGGATCGGTACTCGCTTGGGCCCGCTCCGCCGCCGGCGTGGGCGGCGTGCTCAGCTCGGACTACTCCCAGTGGGAGAACCTCAAGGTGCAGGGTGGCTCGAGCGTGCTCGTCGACACGCTGGAGGCCGAACTCGCCGGCCGCATCCTCTACAGCGCACCGGTCGCGTCGATCCACGTGGGCGCGCCATGTGTCGTCACGCTCGGCAGTGGCGAGGTCATGACAGCCGATGCGGTCGTCTGCGCTCTGCCCGTCGGGCCGCTGCGCCGCGTCGGCATCACCGGTCTCTCGAACGCGCGCCTGCAGTCGCTGCATCGACAACGCCAGGCACTGGCGTCGAAGGGCGTCACGGTGCTTGACGAGCCCGTCTGGCGTCGTGCCGGCTGGAATGGCCTCGCGGTGTCCGAGCACGCAGTCGGCGGCTATTGGGTACAGGGCGAGAACACGCTGTCCTCTCTGCTCGGGCCAGAGAAGCGCGGCTACATCGACGCGGCACCTCCTGGCACGCTCACGCAGGGCCTGCTGGACGGCCTCGAGCGCCTGTGCGGCGGGCCAGTCGATGCCAAGGCCGTGCTGTGGCGGCACTGGGGCACCGATCCGTACACGCTTGGCTACGTCACGCTGTGGGAACCCGGCGACCTGATGGCCGTCGGCCCGCTCCACGGGACGCACGAGCCACCGTTCTACGTGGCCGGATCCGACCATTGGTCGGCGGGCTACATGGAAGGTGCGGTACGCACGGGCCGCGACGCGGCACGCGCGATCCTCGGCCAGCCACGCCCCTCGCTCTACGTCGAGTCCTAACGACGGCGAAGGGGCAAGCCCGTCCGTGGAGCTAGCTCTCGCGGATCACGAAGAATTTCTTGACGGTGCCATCCTGGTGCCAGACCAGCGGCGTGCCCTTCTTGATCGAGAACGCCTCGCCAGGACCGTACGTCTCGATGCTGCCATCGGCGTAGCGGAACTCGACGACGCCCTCGATGATCACGCACGTCTCGTCGACGGGATAGCCGTCGGTCTCCCACGTGAAGGCCTCGGACTCCCAGACGCCCGACGACAGGCCACCACCCGAATCGAGCCCCACGGCCGTCTTGGCCATCGCGCCGTCTTCGAGGACCGCCTCGACGGCGTCGAGGTCGCTTGCTGCCAATCGAACTGCCTTGCTCATGCTGCTCCTCCGAGCGTCTCGATGATTTCTCCCGCGGCACGCTGGCCGCTGCGAATCGCACCTTCAATGGTGGCCGTCCAGTCGCGTGGCGCCGTGTGCTCGCCGGCGAAGTGCAGCCGCCCGATGGCATCGCCGATCGGGTGACGATCGCGATCGTCGGGAATGCCCGTCACGGCCGAGTAGGACCCCTTCGCCCACGGGTGGTCGCGCCGCCAACTCGTCGTCTCGACCGCTGCCTCGTCGAGCTCCGGCAACTCGGTCCAGTAGTCACGAATGCGCTCGATCCAGGTCGTCGGTCCGGCATCGACGTCCAGTGCGTCAAGCACCGGCGCACCGCCGATCCACGAGCCCACCACTGTGCCTCCGACGTCGTCGCAGGGCGAGGTGTAGGCCCAGAAGCGATCGGCCGTCGACATGATTGCCGCAGGCGGAATCGCCTCGGCGGCCGGCACCACGAGCTTTGCCGCCTGCCCGATCGGAATGCGATCCATGGCGGCGGTGCGCTCAACGGGCAGCGGTGGATCAAACGCAATGTCCTGCGTGACGGCCAGCGGCACGGCGACGATGCACGCATCGGCCTCGTAGACACCGCTCGCAGCGTGGACGCGCACGCCGTCAGGGCCGTGCTCGATGCGCGTAACCGGATCGCCGAGTCGCACGGCGGCGCCGAGTCCCTCAGCCAGCCGCAGGGCGATGCCCTGGTTGCCGCCCTGCACGCGGCGCGTCTCGCCATCGTCGAGCAGGTGGCCGACCGTGCGCAGGCGCTCCGCCGGCAATTCCTCGAGCGCCACCGATGAGGCGCTCTGCGACCGGCTGGCGAGCAACTCGCGGATGTCGTCGTCCTCGACCGTGGCGAGGATGTCGAGCGCCATCGCGTCGGGGCCTGCGGCTGCGGCGGCCTGCTCAACCGCATGCGCCGCGGCGATTGCCTCGGCGCGATCGATGCCCGGGTTGGGCCGCAGCTCGCGATCGGGGTAGCGGATCCCCATCCCCATGTACGAGAGACCGAGTCGCTCCACCATGGCATCGGTGGCGTCGTAGCCAGCGGTGATGAACTCCGCCGCTCGCTCGATCAGCGCGCCACCCGCCGTGCGGTCGCTCCACACACGCCCGCCGACACGATCGCGCGCCTCCAACACCGTCACGTCGATGCCCGCGTCGACCAGCGCATCCGCCGCCGTCAGCCCAGCGCAACCCGCCCCGATCACCACGCATGTCTTCATGCGCGTGACCCTACCAGCCGCTGGTACCTTCTCTCAATGGGCGCGATCCTGCTCCTCGGTGGCCAATCGACGCGCATGGGCACGCCCAAGGCCAACCTCGATTGGCACGGCACCCCACTGGCCGCGCACCTAGCTGCGATCTTGCTGCAGGCGACGCCAGGGCCCATCGTCGCGGTCGCTGCCCCCGAGCAACACGTCCCGCCGCTGCCCACGGGGATCGAGCTCGCCCGCGATCGCGTTGCCAACGAGGGGCCGCTGCGTGGCGTGGAGGCCGGACTGCTGGCGATTGGCGATCGCGCCGAGGCCGTCTTTGTCGCCAGCGTCGATACGCCACTCCTCCACCCCGCGTTTGTGGAGGGCCTACTTGGTGCGTTCGGCGCCGACGACGATCTGCTCGTACCCGAGGCCCAGGGCTTCCGCCATCCACTCACCGCGGTCTGGCGCACCTCGACGCTGCCGACTGTGACAGCCGCGCTCGCCGAGGGCGTCGCGGGCCCGGGCTATCTCTTCGACCGCGTCCGCACGCGGTTTCTCGAGGAGTCCGCGCTGCTCGCTCTACCGGGCATCGCGGCAGCCGATCCACAGCTCGATTCGCTGCGCAATGCCAACACGCCGGAGGAGTTTGCGGCGCTGATACCGTGACGCACATGGAAGGTCTCGAAGAGCTGCGCGCCGCCATCGAGGCGATCGTCGGTGCCGCGCACGTCACGACCTCAGAGAGCGAGTTGGAGCGCCACGGGCACGACGAGTCGTGGCACGAGACGGCGCGTCCCGACCTCGTGGTCTTTCCCGGCTCGACCGCCGAGGTCGCCGCCATCGTGCGCGCGTGCCACGAGCGGCGCGTGCCGATGATCCCGTTCGGCGCTGGCTCGTCGCTTGAAGGCAACGTCGCGGCACTGACCGGTGGCGTCTCCATCGACCTGACACGGATGAACCGCATCATCGCCGTGCGCCCTGAGGATCTCGACGCAACGATCGAGGCTGGCGTGACGCGCCGTCAGCTCGAGGATCGGCTGCGCGAAGACGGTGTCTTCTTCTCGGTCGACCCCGGCGCCGACGCCACGCTGGGCGGCATGGCGGCGACAGGCGCAAGCGGCACGACGGCGGTGCGCTACGGAACGATGCGTGAGAACGTGCTGTCGCTCACGATCGTCACCGCCGACGGCGAGATCATGCGCACCCGCTCGCGCGCCCGCAAGTCGTCGGCCGGCTACGACCTGACGCACCTGCTGATCGGCTCGGAGGGCACGCTTGGCGTGATTACCGAGCTGACCGTCAAGCTGCATCCGCTGCCCGAGGCCACGGCGTCGGCGATCGTCAACTTTCCCACCGTTCGTGACGCCGTCGAGGCCGCCACCGAGACGATCCAGATGGGGCTCCCCGTCGCGCGCGTCGAGCTGGCCGACGAGGTGACGATGCACGCGATCGCGCAGCGATCCGAGCTGCCCGTCGCCGAGCGCCCCACGCTGTTCTTTGATCTTCACGGGTCCGCCGCCGGCGTGCAGGAACATGCTGCCGCGCTCGGCGAGATCGTCGCTGCGCACGGCGCCGAGGGCTACGAGTGGTCGACCGACCCGGCCGAGTGCAAGCGCATCTGGCATGCGCGTCACCAGGTCTACGAGGCGACGGTGGCGCTACGTCCCGGCTGCCGCGGCATGCCGACCGACGTCTGTGTGCCCGTCTCGCGGCTTGCCGACTGCATCGAGGAGTCGCGCGCCGACCTCACCGAGTCCGGCGTCTTCGCCCCGATTGTCGGGCATGTCGGCGACGGCAACTTTCATCTCACGATCGTCGTCGACCCCAACAGCGAGGACGAAGTCGCAGCAGCCATTGGGCTGTCGGAGCGGCTCGTCAAGCGTGCGCTCGCGATGGAGGGCACGTGCACGGGCGAGCACGGCGTGGGCACCGGCAAGATCAAGTACCTCCCGCTCGAGCACGACGCTGAGACGATGGCGATGATGCGCCGCATCAAGGACGCGATGGATCCGCTCGGGCTGATGAACCCCGGCAAGGTCCTCGGCGCGTGAGCGAGATTCGCACGTGGACGAACGGCGCTGCCTGGCTCGCCGAGTTCGAGACGGGTGCCGATGCGATGGATTCGCTCGAGGGCGGCTGGCTTGATGTGCAGCCCGAGCTGGCCGAAGAAGGTTGTGCCGCCGTACGCGCCGGCGTCGAACCGCTGGCGCAGGACATGCGCACGGGCGAGCTCGGCCGCGGCGTTGTGACCGTGGTGCTGCACGCACGCGGCCTCGAGGTCGAGGTCTTCTCCGAGCCGCTCGAGACCGTTGCCGCCGAGCACTTCGGTGGCGTCGATCGCGGCGACTGGGGCACGCGTGGTGGCGAGGATCCAAATGATGCGTGGCAAGGCGTGGACGTCGAGCCCGACTACGACGGGATCGACGAGGCGCCGTGAAGCCCGCCAACCGCCCGGGATCGCTTGCCGAGGTGGTCGAGGGCGGGCTGTGCTCGAGCTGCGGCATCTGCGCGAGCATCGATCCGCGCATCGAGATGCGACTGGCACCCAACGGCAATCTGCGCCCGCACCTGCCGGCCGATACCGATCCCGCGCTCGTCGAGGTGTGTCCGGGCGCGACGGTGATCGGCGCCGACCCTGCTGCGCTCGACGAGGGCACGCGCCTCGATCCGGTCTGGGGTCCGCGCCGCGCCATGCATCGCGCCTGGGCGACGGATGCGGACGTGCGCCACGTCGCCGCGGCCGGTGGTGTCCTGACCGCACTCGGCATGTTCTTGCTCGAGTCGGGTCGTGTTGACGCAATCCTGCACGTGCGCGCCTCGGGTGACGATCCAACACTCACGCTGCCGCAGATCTCGCGCACGCCCGCCGAGGTGCTGAGCGGCGCGCAGTCGCGCTACGGCCCGGTCGCACCGCTCGTGCCGGTGATGGACCTGCTCGCCGAGGGCGTCCGCTTTGCGGTGATCGCCAAGCCGTGCGACCTCAACGCGATCCGCAACCTCGGGCGGCGCGACCCGCGCGTCGACGAGCAGATCGCCTACCTCCTCACGATCTTCTGCGGCACGACCGCGAGCCACCACATGCCGCGTGACATGGCTGCGGCGCACGGCATGGACCCCGACGCGCTCACCACGTTCCGCTACCGCGGCATGGGTTGGCCGGGCCTCACAACGCTGGAAGACGCTGCAGGTCAGCGCGCCGAGCTGACGTACGAGGAGGCGTACCTCAACGACGACGAGCCGCGGTGGAAGTACGAGGCGCCGTGGCGCTGCAAGGTGTGCCCCGATCAACTCGGCGAGGTCGCCGACCTGTCGGTGCCCGACGGCTGGCTGCTCGCTGACGACGGCACGCCACTGCACGACGAGGCGCCGGGTATCAACGTGATCTTCGAGCGCACGGCACGCGGCAGCGAGCTCGTCGAGGCCGCAGTCGCTGCCGGCGTGGTCGAGCTCGCCGAGCTGTCCGATCGAGACTTCGAGTGCATGCATTCAGATCATCGCTCGTATCGCCTCGGCGAGCCGGGCCGTCTGGCGGCACTCCGCGAGGCCGGTGCTGCCGAACCGCGCACGCAGGGCTATCGCTTCGCGCAGATGATCGAGCTGGCAGGCGATGAGTTCCTCGCTGCGCAGCGAGACGGCACGCTGGCCCGCATCAAGCAGGGCCAGGCCTCAGAGCCACTCGTCTGAGGAAATCAGACCCAGGAGTGCAGCACGTCGCCGCCGGGGAACGTGTACCCCGACGAGTAGCGATAGGCGCCGACGATCTCCTTCGGTGCCAGCGCCATGTGCTCCTCGATGTCGGACGGCAGGAAGGTCAGGTCGCCCTTGCCGACCCACAGCTCTTCGCCGAACGTCATGTTCTCGGCACCGAGGCGCACGAGCTCGAGCACCGACGGCTTGGCGCCGCGCACGATGCTCGGAAAGTGCCGGATGTGGAACAGCGGTCGCCCCATCGGCGCCGGTAGTTCCTCGCGCGTGATGCGGCGCTCGACCTCCATCGTGCCCTCGACGAGTCGTTCGCCGTGCGCCACGACGTAGCCCTTCAGGCGACTGCCAGGACCGATCGGCTGCTGCACCGGATTGAGCGGGTGGTAGTCGGTGATGTGCACCTGCCCGAACTTCTTGGCGAAGCCCATGAACCAGCCGCGCGCCATCGTGAAGTCGTTGCTGACCCAGATCTGCAGGCAGATCTGCCCCGGCTCGCCCTTGTACGAGCAGTTGACCCAGATCGCGGCCTCCTGATACTGGGTGCGCTCGGGGTTCGTGAAGGCGAGGTCCTGGTCGGCATCCCACACCGACCACCAGCGGCTAAAGGCCACGTACGCCATGTCGGGCTCGGGCCCCGGTTCGAGCGGGGCCGGCAAGTACGACGCGATCACGTCGGGGTCGGCGCGGTAGGAGATGTTGAGGTACTCCGTGGCGTAGTGCCAGGGCATGTCGCCGACGATCGATGACGTGCCGCCGGGGGTCAGTGGGTAGCTGAAGCCCTTGAGATCGTCGATCGACGTCATGTGTTCTTCCTCCTGCGATTGCGCGGCCAGCCTACCAACGTCATGCGTTCGCTCCGGCGTCGAGCACGCTCCGGACCGACGCTGCCGCGTCGACACCCGTCAGCGCCGCGGTCTCCATCGCGCCAAACTCGCCGACCCAGTCGCCGGCGAGGAACACACGGCCTGCGATGCCGCGCTCGAGGGTCTCCTGCACACGCCATCGACCAGGCGTGGCGTGCGGCACGGCGTACTGCCACGGCATCAGCCAGGTCTCCGCGATGTGCCCCCGCGTCTGCGGATAGAGACGGTGCAGGTCGTCGAGGAAGGCACGCTCCATCTCGGCCTCCGACATGCCGGCGAGCGCGCGAGCGCGTCCGCCGCCGCCGTAGACCATCAGCAGGCTGCCCTGCTTGGGGGCGCCCGTCGCGTGGAGGGCGTTCGAGTGGTTGAAGAACATGTTGAAGCGGCAGTCCGGTGTGAGCAGCGAGTAGACGTCGTCCCAGGGCATCGGCTCGGTCTCGTCGGTCAGGATGCTCAGCACCGTCGTGGGGCCGATCGTCACGCGATCGAGCGCCGCTGCGGTGTCGCTCGGCAGCGCATCGCCAAGCAGCGCGGGAATGAACGGCGCGGGAATCGCGAGGATCACCGTGCGCGCTCGCACCGTGCCGGCGCCATCGGGCCCGACGTAGTCGATGTCGACGCCGCTGTTGGTGAACGTCACGCGGGTTGCCGCCGTGTGCAGCCGAATGTGCGCAGCGAGATCGCGCCCCAGTGCCTCAGGCAGCAAGCCCGAGCCGCCGCGCATGTTGCGTCCGAGGTCGCCGCTATCCCACACGTGGGCGAAGAGCGTTGCCATCGAGGCCTGCGTGATGGAATTCAGGTCGCCACTCGACCGGTTGCACAGCGCCTGGAAGATGCGCTCGGCCTCGGGATGGAGCGGGCCGAGATAGTCACCGAACGACGAGTCTCCCCCAGCCTGCATCGACCGCAGTCGAATCGTCGCCTCGGTGTCGCCGGGTCGCCGTGCCACTGCGGCCTCGTGCTCGGCGACCGCCTTGCGCACCTTGAGCCCCGCGCGTGCGAACGCCACGCGGCCGCGCAAGGACAGCGCGAGCTTGAACGGGAAGGCCTCGGGACGTGCGCCAGCCACGATTCGATCGTTCATCGCGATGTTGAGCATCGAGCCCGTGATCGGCAGGACCTCAAGTCCGAACTCGTCGACCTGCCGGCCGATGACAGAGTCGGGGGGCGGAAACATATGCGCACCGACCGACAGCGCGAGATCGCCGCGCTGCTTCGACCAGACACGGCCGCCAACGCGCTCGGATGCCTCGAGGATCAGCGGATCGCGATCGCGCAACTCGCGCGCCGCCGTCATGCCGGCGATGCCGCCGCCGACGATCACCACATCGCGTTCCTCGATCACGCGGCCATCCTAACGAACACCACGCGCCCGCCGACGACGACTACCGGCCGCGCCAGACGGGATCGCGCCCCTCAGCGAAGGCGACTGCGCCCTCGATCTGATCTTCCGACTGCTTGACGGCGATCACGCTCGGCAGCGTCTCGCGGAAGGCGAGGGCGTCGTGCTCCTTCATGCCACCCGTCTCTTGCACGGTCTCCTTGATCGCGCGCAGCGGTAGCTGCGCACCGGCGGCAAGTTCGGCCGCGAGCTCGAGCGCGACGCTGAGCGACTGCCCCGCCGGCACGACGCGATTGACGAGGCCCCAGCGCTCGGCCTCGGCGGCGTCCATCCAGCGGCCGGTCATCATCAGCTCCATCGCCACGTGGTACGGCATGCGGCGCGGCAAACGGACCGCGGCCGACTCGGCGAGGATGCCGTGATGGATCTCCATCAGCGCGAAGCGCGCCTGCTCTTCCATGATGATCAGATCGGCGCCGAGGGCGACTTCGAGGCCACCGCCAACGGCCATGCCGTTGACCGCGGCGATCACCGGCTTGAGGAGCCCTGTCGGGTATTCGAGTCCGCCGAAGCCGCCGGGACCGAAGTCCTCGTCCATGCCCTCGCCGCCCGCGGCGGCCTTGAGATCCCAGCCGGCGCAGAAGAACTTCTCGCCGCCACCTGTCAGTACGCCGATCTTGAGCGCGTCGTCATCGCGCAGCAGCGCCCAGGCGTCGTTCATCGCACGACTGGTCGCCGCATCGATCGCGTTGGCCTTGGGCCGGTCGAGCATCACCTCAAGCACGTCACCGTGCCGTGTCACCTTCACTGCCTCGCTCATGACGCCTCCTTCGTTCTGGTGGCAGCCTAGCCCCCACAGCCGGCGGTTAGAGCTGCGCGCCGGCGCCTGCGTACGTGAACTTGTGCACCTCAAGCTCGAGCATCGGCTCGACCTCCGTGACACCGTCGAGCCCGCGCGTCCGCGCGATGATCCGTCCCAGCTCGTCGTTGTCGGCGCACATCACCTGCAGCACGATGTCGTGGCGGCCGATCAGCGACGAGAGGTACGTCACCTCGCTCCACGCGCAGAGCTCGTCGATCAGCTCGGTGCGCCGCTGCGTTTCGACGCGCAGGGCGAGGAGGGCGAGCACGGAGTTGCCGAGACGCGCCGGATCGACGAACGCCACGACCCGGAGCGCGCCCAGCGTTTCGAGCTTCCGCACGCGGGCGCGGACCGTCCCTTCGGCGACGCCGACGTCACGAGCGATCGAGCGATACGACCGCCGACCGTCCTCTTGCAGCGCGCGCAGGATCGCCTCATCGGTCGGATCGAGGGGGATCTGCAGCGCCATTGCTGCGGATTCTACGCACTATTTCGCAGCACTACAACAAAAAGCAGCGCGGGAATGTACTCTGGCTACGCATTGCGCACTATCATCCCCTTGCTTCTGCGCGTTCGCGCGACGATGCTGCGTGCATGAGCGAGAACCTGACGTTTGACTGGGGCGGCAAGCCCTACACCGGTCTCAACCGCGAGTGGGAGCCCGACTGGTTCCTCACTGACGAGCAGCGCGAGCTGCAGCAGCAGCTGATCGAGATCTGCGAAAAGGTGATCCGCCCGAACGCGATCATCGGCGACCGCACCGGCGAGTATCCGCGCAAAAGCGTCGAGGCCCTCGCCGAGCTCGGCATCCTTGGCGCCGTCGTGCCGAAGAAGTACGGCGGCCGCGGCGAGAACAACGTCGGCATCCTCATGCTCACCGAGACGTTGGCGCGCTACGGCTGCCCCTCCACCACCGTGATCTACATGATGCACATGGTCGCGCTGGCCGGCCTGGTCTTTCGCGCGAGCCACAACCCGCATATCCAGGACCTGATCAGCCGCATCGATTCGGATTGTCTGGTCGGCACCGCGTCGTACACGGATCCCGAGACGGGCGGCCACTTCTGGTACCCGAAGGTGTCGGGCGCAAAGCGCGTACCGGCGGGCTGGCACGTGCAGAAGAAGGCCGCGTGGACGACGTCGTGCGGGTACGCCAGCTGGTACCTGACGCAGACGACATCGCCCGACTTCTCCGGCGATTACTCCGACCTCTCGGTCTTCCTGCTCTACCCCGACGAGGTCGATGCCAAGACGGGCCAGTGGGACGCGCTGGGCATGCACGCCAACCAGTCCGGTCCCGTCGAAATCGATGCCGTGATCCCCGAGGACCGCATCGTCGGCTGGCCCGGCGATGGCGCGGCCAGCAACGATGAGGCGATCGACCCGCTCGCCTTCGTGCAGTACGCGGGCGCCTACAACGGCCTCGCGCTGGGCGCGCTCGACGTCGGCAAGCAGCACGCCACGAAGCGTGCGCACGCCCAGTACGGCCGCACGATCTCCGACTACCTGACGGTGCAGGACGCGTTCGGCGAGGTGCTCAGCGATACGCTGGCGTCGCGTATGTATGCCTACGGGTTCGCGAAGGAGCTCGATGATCGCACCGACAACGGCTCGTGGGAGATGTACGAGACGGATCGCGATGCGCGACCGCGCACGAGCATGACGCAGTGGTCGCTGCCGGCGAAGGTCCTCGCGACGAAGGCCGCGTGGGAGGCCACAGACAAGATGCTGCAGATCTGCGGCGGCCGCGGCTACTCGAAGGCAAACGAGATCGAACGCCTCTTCCGCGACGGCAAGGCGGGCTGGATCATGGCGCCGTCGAACGAGGTGACGCGGATCCTGATCGGCAAGTGGGCGCTGCACGGTGCCGAGGCGGTTGACTGGTGGAACCAGCACGTCGACGAACCCGCCCTCAACAACGAGCTCGGCAAGCTGGATGTAGATGGCAAGCGTGATCTCGCCGCGCGCCTGCTCGCCGAGATCGCCGAAGATGACGCCAAGCGCGTCGCCCCGACGAACTGACCTGGAGACGACTGATGCCTGAAACCGACGACCTCGCCAACGTCGAGATCGACACCACCCGCATGATCGGCTGGGTCCCGCCGAAGTCCGAGCACGTGCTCTACGACACGCCCGTGATGGGCCATCTCGGCATGAAGCCCGAGATCGTCGTGCCCGAGCCGACCGACGAGCGCATCTGGGTCGAGATCGAGCCGAACGTCTGCTTCCGCCCGCTGTTCTTCGACATGAACACGGGCGGCCACGGCGAGGTGCTGCGCGTGCGCAAGGGCGGCGTGCTGAGCAAGCATCGCCACCCGTCCCCGGTGCATGGCGTCGTGCTGAAGGGCCGCTGGCACTACATGGAGCACTCGTGGGTCGCCGAGACGGGCAGCTACGTCTTCGAGCCACCGGGCGAGGTCCACACGCTGACGGTGACCGACGACTGCGAGGAGATGCAGACCGCGTTCTTCATCCTCGGCCCCGTCCTCTACACCGATGACGACGAGAACGTCGTGCACGTCGAGGACAACGTCGGCCTGATCGAGCACTGCAAGAAGGCCTACAAGCTGAACGGCCTCGGCGAGGACTTCGTCGACCAGTTCATCCGCTAGGCGGGGAGCGCATCCCGCGGCGCGTCAGTCCTCGTCGTCGAAGATCTCCGAGTTGTAGCGCCAGCGTGCGCGATAGTCCGATTTGCGCGGCGGACGGCCGATGCTGATCGAGCCCGACACCTCGTGCATGTTGCGGATCGCCTCGCCCGGGTCGGTGATGCGCGCGGGGATAAGGGTCGTGTGCAGTTCGATCTCCTCGGGGGTCCACGGCGTGAACCCGAAGTCGAGTCGATCATCGTCCGTCGGCCCGTAGCGGAATACGCCAGCAGGCAATGGGGTGCCATCAGGGAGTGTCGTGTGCTTCACGGGCATGCGCTGAGCGTACTCCTCCTCGCGTGGCGTTGCAGGTCGCTCGCGCCTTCTCTCGATGGTGAGCGGCCCGATTCGCACGTCAGAGGATCCTCGTCGTGATCGCTCGATCCATGCGTGAGGCAACGGCCAGCAGCCCGCGATCGTGCGAGACGATGCTCGTATCCAGATGAACCGCCGTCGCCAGATGGATGGCGTCGAGCGACGAGAGTCCAGTTGCTGCCATGAGCACCGCTGCATGCGACACGACCTGGGTATTCGGAACGACCCGAGCGCGCCACCCCTCCAAGAACCCGTCCCAGCGTTCGATAATCTCGAGCTCGAGCGCGCGGGGCCGATCAAGCGACCCTTCGCGCCGAAGTCGCCGCCAGTCCTGGCCGCCTGAGCGACGCACGTCCCAGGTGTACGCCGCCTCGAGAAGCTCCGGCAGCAGTACGTCCGAACTGGCGATTCCGTATCCGGCTGCACGGAGCTGGTCGAAGAGCGCCTCATAGCGACTACGTGACTCGGCTTCCGTCACGAGCACTTCCACGGCGGCACTCGTATCGACGACGATGAACGCGGACGGATCGGCCATGCGCCGATGCTGCCGCCACCCGATCGTGGAGCGTGTGATGCGCAGCGAACGACCAGGCGCGGAAGTTGCGAGCCCACGCGCGGTACGCGCACGGACTCGCACCGTCCACATGCCGAACCCGACGGCTTCCCTGCCCTCCGCACCGAGGCCGACATGGGAGACTCCCACCCATGTCTGCCCTCGCCGCTGCTCCCACTGACCCCTCCGACGAGGCGCCCGCGCAGAAGGACATCATGCGCCTGCTCGTGATCGCCGTGGTGGTCGGCATCGTCGGCGCGATCGGTGCGACTGCCTTTCTCTACGTCGTCCACGAGCTGCAGCACGCGGCGTTCTCGTCGGTACCGGAGGCACTCGGCATAGACGGTGCGCCGTGGTGGTGGACCGGGATCATGCTGCTGATCGGCGCGACGATCGTCCTGTTCGCGCAGCGCCTGCCGGGCCACACGGGCGCGAGCCCGCTGACGGGGTTTCACTTCGACAACCCGCTCCAGATCGTGCCGGGCATCCTGCTGGCCGCGCTCGGCACGCTCATCTTCGGCATCGCGCTGGGCCCGGAGGCACCGCTGATCGTGCTCGGCTCGGCGCTCGGCGTGCTGCTGCTGCGCCGCACGCGCAACGAGCAGGCGATCAAGGCGGGCGGCTTCCTCGGCGGCACCGCGGCGATCGGCGCCATCTTCGGCAACCCGTTCATCACCGCGTTCATGATCCTCGAGTTCGCCGCGTTCGGCGTGGCGCCGTCGTCGCTGATCCTGCCGGTTCTGGTTGCACTCGGTGCGAGCTACCTGGTGCAGATCGGCCTCTGGAACATCCCCGGCGTTGGTGTCCATAGCCTGAGCCTCCCCAACCTGCCCGCGTACGACCACATCCACGTCGGCGATCTGGTGATCGCCGCGCTGGTGGCGATCATCGCAGGCATCGTCACCGTCACGGCACGCGAGGTCGCACTGCGCTACGAGGGCATCGCCAAGAGCCGTCCTGCGATCGCGCTGTACGCCACGGCCATCATCACCACGATCGGCGTGCTGATCGCCGTCGAGGGCTTCGGTGCGACGAACGACGAGATCCTCTTCAGCGGCCAGACCGGCATGCCGCAGCTGATCGCCGAGACGAGCCTCGGCCTCGTCGTCGTGGTCCTGCTCGTCAAGCTGATTGCGTACGCGACGGCACTCGGCGGTGGCTTCCGCGGCGGCCCGATCTTCCCTGCCACGTTCCTCGGCGTCGGCGTAGCCGTCGCCGGCTCGCTGATCTTCCCCGAGGTGAGCGTCAGTGCCCTCGCCGCCGCCGGCATCGCCGCGGGCTCCGCCGCGATGATCAAGCTGCCGGCCACGAGCGCACTGCTCGGTCTGCTCCTCATCTCCGGCGCGGGTGCCGCCATCGCGCCGTTCGCGATCCTCGGTGCCGTCGTTGGGCTGATCGTGCGTCTGATTGCCGAGCGGCGCCTCGAGTCGCCCGCGGACGCAGCACCGACGCCCACGCACTGACGACTACCGCTTCGTCACCAGGCCTATTGACACGGCGCGTGATTGCAGGAACATAGGGGCACCCCCACCCCACGGAGGCGGAGATGAGCGCTGCACCCGAAGACGAGGACGATGACCTCGAGCTTGACGACGAGGACGAGGTCGAACTAGACGACGTCAAGGAACTCGCCGAGGAGGACTGGAGCGAGTTCACCTACGGCGTTGCCGACGACGACGAATTCTGAGTACCGGGTTACGCGCGCCTGAACCGAACGGCCGTCCGTTGTACCATCCGAGCATGGTTCGGCTCGTCATCGTGCTGGGATCAGCCCTCATCGCCGTCTGCGCTCTTGGCATCGGCTCTGCGCCGGCACGGGCGGCGAACGTCGCCGTCACGGGCTCAGGCGCTGCAGCCAAGATCGTCATTACCTTCGACGGTAGCGCGACCGACGAGGTCGTCACCATCGGCAACCTCCTGGACGACTGGTCGATCGGCAATGTCTCCGGCACCACGACCATTCCAATGGCGACGTCGTGCAACTTCGAGGTGACGAACGGGGCAGACGGAGATGTGCTGGCGTTCGGGCCGAACGCCACGATCACCAGCGCGCGCTGCAGCGCTACGCCATTCGGCCTCGACACCTCGGCGTTTGGCGGCAGCCAGAGGCTGTCCGTCACGACACAGCTGTCATCTGCGCGCGCCAACGTCGTCTCACTGAACGGTCCGATCGCGGTGGTCGGTCCGACCACGCTGGACCTTGGCACCAACGCCGGGAGCGGCGTCATGCTGATGGGGCCGGTCGATGGTGCGGGGCCTCTCGTCATCGCGTCCAAGACCGCAAGCACGCTCTCGGCGATCGGATCGACGACGCCGCCGACGTCCGTCAGCATCACCACAACCTCCGGCGTCTCCCTTCTCGGCAACATCACCACGAGCGGTGGGCTGACGATCAGCGGCCCACTATCAGTGGGCGACGACCCCGTCACGTTGGCCGGGGCGACTGCGTCGATCACCGGCGATGTGACGGGCGTGCCGGGCGGCACCCGCAAGCTCGTCGTCAACGCGGCGGGCGCGAGCTCCATCACCGGCATCATCAGCGACGGCGGCTCCGGCGCCGTGATGAGCGTCGACAAGCGCGGCGCAGGCACGCTGACGTTGACGGGTGCGAGCACCTACACCGGCGGGACTACGGTAACCGGCGGCACGCTCATCGCCAACACGAGCGGCGCTCTGGGCTCGGCGACCGGGGGATCATCAGTGGCAAGCGGAGCACGCCTGCAGTTCAATGGCATCGGCAGCAACAGCGAGCCGATCACGCTCGCCGGCGGCAGCGCACTGGCTGCGGCGGGCAGCTCGGTCTCGAGCCTGTCGGGACCGATCATCCTCCAGAACGGCGCCCAGACGGTCGATGTCGCAAGCGGCGCCACACTCGTGCTCGGTGGTGGGTTCGACGGGCAATCGAACGGACGTGGCACCGTAACCGGTACCGGGCCCGGGCAGTTGACGGTCGGCTCTGCCGGGATCGGCGTAACGCATCCGCTTGAGTCACTTGCCTTTTCAGCATCTGGCCGTCTTCGGATCGGCGGGAGTATCACCGCGACCGGCGCGGTCACCCTCAACGGCACCGTGGAGACGTGGAGTGCGTCGTCGACGGTCACCGGAGCCCCCGTTTCCGGCACGGGCACGATCGACAACGGCAACGGCTCGAGCTTCTCGACACTCACGCTCGACTCAGGCACCGGGCCCAACACGCTGTCCGGTGCAATCGGCTCCGGAACGGGTGACGCATCCAAGCTCAACCTGGTGCTCGCCGGTGGCAGCAGCCATACCCTGTCGGCGACGAGCGGATTCATCGGCAGTCTCACGATCCAGAGCGGCGGACTGATCGTGAGCGGGGATCTCACTCACCTGAGCACGACGACGATCGCGTCGGGCGCCGCGGTTTCCGGCGCGGGAACGGGCAGAATCAACAGCCCCGTCTCCTTCCCCTCCGGCAGCTGGGGATTCGGCATCGGCACCGGGTATCCGTATCTTCTGACGGTCGGCGCCGTCTCGTCGTCGACCGTCGCCGGGGCCTTCAACGTCCTCGTCGAGAACACGACTCCTGGCACCGGGCATACGAAGGTCGTGAGTACGGGCAGCGTGAACATTTCCGGCCTCAGCGTCTGGAGCGACGGGTTCGACGCGCCGCTCGGGACGGTGATCACGCCGCTCTCGACCGCCTCCGGCATCACCGGCACCCTGATGGGATACCCAGAGGGCTCGTACTACAGCTACTGGCGCATCTCGTACGCAGCGAACGGCGGCAAGGACATGACGTGGACGTTCGTCGGCTTGCCACCCCAGCCGACGGCGGTCTCGCCGTCAACGAGCAGCACGGCGGGCCGCGGCATGCTGACGATCACCGGTGGCCCCCTCTACGACGGCACGCAGGTGACGGTGGGCGGTGCCCCCTGCACGAGCCCCACGCGCGTCAGCGACACCGAGCTAAGGTGCACGCTGCCGCCGCATGCTGCGGGCTTAGTCGACGTCGTGGTGACGAACACGGATCGCTCGGCCACGCTCACTGGAGCCGTCACCTACACGGCACCGGCGGTGACTCCGGCGGCAGCGGAGACGACCCGCACACTCGCGATTGGCATGCCGCGCGTCGTCGGCACGAAGCTCGTCACGACTATCACCGCTCCGGGCGCGGGCGCGATCACGCAGACGGCCGTCTCGAAGAAGGGCCGCAAGTCGACGACGCGCTGTCGCGTGCGGCAGTCGGTGAATTCCGCCGGGGATCTCACGATCACCTGCTCGCTCAACGCGCGAGCGCGCGCCGCGCTGCGCCGAGCGAAGCTGCGCCTCACCGTCACGACGACGTTCACGCCCGCCGGCGGCAAGGCGACGACGCGAATCGCCAAGGTCACTGCCAAGCGCGCCACCACCGGCAAGCGCGCGCTCCCCCTGTAAGCACTCTGACGCCTGCTGCGACTCCGCGGGCATGATGATCCTCCGCATCCTCCTCGCGATCCCGTGCTTCCTGCTGGGCGGCTACTTCGCGCTCGTATCGCTGGTCGTCGGCTGCACCGTGCAAAACCAAGCAATGGCTGAGGGCTCGGCCACGCAGTGGTTCCTGTTTTTGCAGGGTCTACCGCCGAACGTCGGCACGTGGATCGTCGGCGTCGTCGGGATGCTGCTGATCGGGTGCGGTCTCGCCCTGGTCGACGGCGCGC
Organism: Thermoleophilia bacterium; assembly: GCA_037133755.1. Classification (GTDB taxonomy): domain Bacteria; phylum Actinomycetota; class Thermoleophilia; order Gaiellales; family F1-60-MAGs149; genus F1-60-MAGs149. The sequence continues at coordinate 125,675 of JBAXNN010000004.1, read as the reverse complement.
GTAAGAAGCCGTAAGCGGACGCGGGCAACGAGCGACTCCACGCTATGAACGCCACCAGTCTCCTCACCGGCTTCGCCCTCGTCCTGATCGCCGTGATCACGATCGACTGGGCGCGCTCGCTGCGGCGAAACGCCGCGGCTACTCGTGCACAGACCCGTCGGGCATCGTCGCGCCCGTCAGGCTCGCGCCGCTCAGATCCGCGTCGCTGAGGTCCGCGCCGAGGAAGTTCGCGCCGCCGAGTTGCGTGCGCGCGAGAAACGCGCCGCTGAGGTTCGTGCCGGCGAAGTTGAAGCCACGCAGGTCGCCCTCCTCGAGGTCGATCTCGGAAAGGTCAAGGCCCGACAGGTCGGGTGCCTGCTCAATCGAGAACCCATACTCCGCGATGATCGGCACGGCGACGCGCCAGTACTTGTCGCGGTATTCCTCGGGCACCTCGAGCTGGTCCCACGCCTGGACGAACGCGTCCTTGGCGGGCATCCCCTCGCCGACGAGCTTCGCGATCGTCACGGCAATCGCCTCGAAGGCCACGACGTGATCGTTCCAGGCGACGGGAAGCGGCTCGGGCATAGACGGCATCCTAACCGCCCCCGGCGATCGCGCTGGTGAAGAGCGCGCACTACACCTGCAGCATGGTGGTTATCCCCACCTTTCGACCTCGCGTAGCCGACTATGCTGAGACCGAATCTACCGATGGAGGCCTCACCTTGGGACCTGTGGAAATCGCCGTCTTCTCGTTTCCGGGAAGCCAGTTCAACGGGCAGGTCGCTCCCGCGCTGCGCGAGCTGATCGAGAGCGAGACGATCCACGTGCTCGACCTCGCGTTCATCATCAAGGCCGAGAACGGCGATGTCGCGTGGTTCGAGATCGAGGACGCCGCGATGCATGCGCCCGAGTTCTCCGGCTTCCATGACGACCCGATCGATCTCCTCAACACCGAGGACATCGAGCTGCTCGCCGAAGAGGTCGCGCCCGGCTCGTCGGCCGCCGTCCTCGTCTTCGAGCACACCTGGGCCAAGAAGCTCGCTGGCGCCGTCGAAGGCTCCGGTGGTTTCGTCGTGGCTCGTGAGTACATCCCCGAATCGATCGTCGAGGCCGCCATGGCCGCGGCGCAGAACGCGTAGGAGGAATCGTTATGCCCCTTGGACGACGTGGACCCGGCCTGGTCGGCATGGCAGCGCGCACCGCTGTCGTGGTCGGCACTGCCAATGCGGTCTCGAACAGGCAGCAGCAGAAGTACGCGAACCAGGCCGCCGCGCAGGAGGAGGCCGCCGCTGAGCAGGCCGCCCCGGCTGCTCCCGCCGCCGCGCCGCAGGACGATCTCGTCTCGCAGCTCGAGGCGCTCGCAAAGCTCCGCGATCAGGGCATCCTGACCGACGAGGAGTTCTCGGCCAAGAAGGCCCAGCTCCTCGGCATCTAGTCCGGTCTAACGCTCGATCGAAGGGCCGTTCTGCCTCCGGGCAGGGCGGCCCTTCGTCGTTCTACGCCTCGTCGATCTTGACGAGCGAGTACTCGATTCGACATCCGAGCGCGAGCGCGAAGTCGTCGAGCGTGGAGCTGAGCGTGTCATAGGTCTCGCGCTCGAGACGGGCAACGGCAGATTGACTCGTCCGCATCGCCGCAGCGACGTCCCGCTGCGTCTGTCCCTGTTCGCGCCGGAGGTCGGCAAGGCGCTCCACGAGCTGACGACGTCGGCGGGCTGCTTCGAGCCTCGCGGGAAAGCGAGGATCCTCGGCTGTCGCCTCGGCGATCATGGCGTCGAGATCATCAGGTTCGTGGTGCGTGATGCGCTTCTTCCGCGTCATAGTCGCCGCCTCCTCAGCCCTCACAGCATATCTCATTGATGAGATCGTCTCCCTTCGCCTCGTGCGCGCCAATCGCGGAGACGCTGATGCGCCAGGTCGATGTCGTGACGCGGCGTCTTCTGCGTGGTCTTTGCGAACACGTGCAGCGAGAGCAAGACCTGACCGCGGCGTCCCTCCTGCGAAAACAGAATTCGGAAGCTCCGCCGCGCGGCAAACGCACGCACCTCGTAGATCTCTCCGTCGAGATGTCGCGCCGCCTCCAGTCCACTTTGCCGCACCGCATCCATGGCCGTCAGGACGGCGAGCCGGTCAGCGAGCGGCAGCCCGGAGATGAACGCATGCGTCGGCGAGTGCCCGCGAACCGTTCGATAGTGACGCCAACGATGAGCTACGGGGTGCGACGATGGGTCCACGCCCCGACTGGTACCAACCGAGCCGTACGCCGCAACGCGTCAACTCGCACACGATGGCCGTGAAGTGGCGCGTGTCGCGCACGGAAATGCGCACCAAACACGCACCCACACGCGGCGCTCGCGTTGAATGGACACGGCGTGCGTATCTCCTCTGTAGTCCGCACACGTGTGACGGGCCACGATCCTGCACAGACGCCGCTGGTACCCTGACACCGTGTTCAGGAAGCTCCCGCTTGTCGCCGCTGCCTTCTTTGCGATCCTCGCCTTCACGGGCATCGCGCAGGCCAAGTCGTCGATCCTCTACTCGCTGACCGCAACGAACGTGCAGGTCGCGAAGGCAACGACCGGTGGCTACCGCATCAGCATTCCCGCCAAGGCGAAGGTCTCGTGGTTCACGGACCGCCCAGAGCGCCGAGCAGGCGTCGCGAGCGCCGCGGACCTCGTCGCCGGCTGGAGCGCCAACGGCTTCGACAAGACGCCGCCCAACGCCGCCTTCGTCATGACGCGCGACGGCGCGACCAACCAGATGATCGTCGTGCTCAAGAAAGCCGAGCGCACGGACACAAGCGTGGTCTTCACGGCCATGCAGCTTCCCCACGGCAAGATGCTCGGCATGCAGACGACCGCCTCGCTCAAGCCCGGCCGCTACCCCCGTGCCGAGCTGTTCGTGGACGACGGCACGACTCCGCCCTGCGGCAAGAACGCGCACTACACCTCGACGATCGACTGCACCCTCAGCGTGGGCGACGGCCCGGTCGGCTTCGTCAACCCATCACCCACGTCGTACCGCATGACCATGAGCGTCTCGAACGTCGGCGTCGGCGCGCTGCCGGTTGCCGTCACCCTCGACCACCTGTGGGGCACCGTCAGCCTCTGCTCGTTCTTCGCCTGCCCGATCACCCCCAATGACGTCTCCGAGACGCACACAACGCCCTTCACGCGCGACTTCGGCGCGGTTCCGGCGAGGAGCCATCCGGAGATGGTGACGATCACCGCACCAACCGACCCGACCGTGGTGCTGCACGTGCAGGGCTCCACGGTTCCGGCATAGCGCAACAGGCGCCGCCCGAAAACACGAAAGGCCCGCCGCGACCGGAGTCGCGACGGGCCTTCGAGTGCAGGAGCCTAGGCCGACTGCTCGATCGGACCCTCGGCGCCGTAGCCGCGGACCGAGGTGACCTCGATGATGATCGCGACGCCGCCCTTCTCGGGGTCGTAGTCGCGCTCGCCCTGGATCATGGCGTCGTAGACGCGATCGTTCTGGCTCGCATCGACGCGGGCCTTGCCGCGGATCGAGAGCATGAACGGGCTGGTCTCGGGGTCGAACAGCGCCAGCGAGACGTCCGGGTTGGCGGCGACGCCCTTGGCGAGGCCGTCGTTCGGGTTGCGGGTCCACACGCCGAGCTCGGTGGCCGACAGGACGTGCGTGCTGCCGCGGTACGAGACAGACGGGTAGCCGTCAACGTCGTTGTAGGCGAGGGCGAGGGCGCGGCCACGGGCGAGCGAGTGGTCGACGGCGCCGGCGATGTGCGAGAGATCGATGGACATGAGACTCCTGGAGATTTCGGTAGATCCGAGGGATGAAACGTCCCTGTCCGGCCGACTATTCCCACCGCGTCGCGGTGAAGTGCTCGGCCGACGCGGGCTAGTCGCGCGCCGCGCGGTCGATGCGCGGCCAGCGCTCGAGAAACCGCGCGCGCAGGCGCTGCTGATCCTCGCGTGCGGCCTGCGCGAGGAGGCCGAGCACGTAGCCCCCCGCCCCGTCGACGCCCGGTGCGGCGGCGAGGACAGCGAGGGCGTCCTGCGCGATCGCGGCATCGTGCTCCTCGCCGAGCAGGTCGGTCACCTCGGCGGCGCCCTCGGCGAGCGGACGCATGCTGCGACCCATGATCGGGAGCGCGAGCTCGGCGACGTAGCGCGCCGACTTCGCGGCGAGGCGCGTGCGATGCCAGCTGTGCGTGTCGCTGGATCGGTCGAGACGCTTGGCCCGTTTGGCGAGACGGCGCCACGCATCGTCGGTCAACTCCGGCAAGACACGATCGCAGGGTCGCTTCGCGCGCTTCGTCAATGGCGGTGCCGCGGCGGCTGCGACGAGCGCATCGAGGAGGTCGAGGTGACGCTCGCTGCGCAGTGCGGCGTTCGCGTCGTCGAGGGCGCCGGCGAGCTGCGGCTCAAGCGCGGCGTCGACGACATCGCGGGCGATGTGCTCGTGCGCCTCCGGCAGCTCGGCGGCGTGGCGCTGCAGGCGCGTCCGCAGCACGTCGGTCTCGCGGGCCGCGCCCATGGCGTCGGCCAGCCAGCGGAGCTCCTCGATCAGCGAGCAGGCCCACGCCTCGTCGACGAGCGGCGCGAACGCCTTGAGTCCGGCACGCAGCTGCCGCGAACAGACGCGCACCTGGTGCACGGCGTCGGGCTGGCCCCGCCGCACGTCGACGTCGGCGATGAGGAGTCGCTGGACGTGCCGCGCGAGGTGCGCCCGCACCGCATCGCCCGCCCGATCGTCGGGCTCGGGCCACGGCCGGCGCACGACATCTGGCGGCGCCGCGGCCTGCTCGCCCAGCGCCCGCACGAGCTTCGGCACTTCGACCGGCTCGGCGCCGCCGCGCTTCAGCACCTTCGCGACCTTGCGCATCGCCTTCTCGGCGTCCGCATCGAGCGCCTCCAGCTCGAGCTCGCGGAAGCGCGCGACGATCTGCCCGTCGCGATGCGCTTCGACGTCGTCATCGGCGAGCTCGGCAAGCGGCCGCCCCGTCTTGTGCAGCACCCGGGTGCGCTCGCGCACGGTGTCGATGCGGGCCACCTCCACGACCTCCGCCCGCCGGACGTACGGCGCGACGAGATCGAGCAGCTCTGCCGGGACAACACCAACAGGCGCATCATCGAGCGGGAGGCGCAGCTCGACGCGCTCGCGTCGTCGCACCGGCAGCTTGAGATGCCAGCCGGCATCATCGCCGCCCGTCCGCCGTCGCAGCGTGATGCCCCACCGCGCGAGCCGCAGATCGTCGGTGTCGTAGTAGATCGCCGACAGGCGCACCGCGCCGATCGGCTGCAGCACGAATCCCTTGCTATCCGCCGCAATGACGTGCAGTGAATCGAACTCCATGCCCACCGAGAACTTCCACTCGATCTCATCGACGGAGTGCGGATGGGTCATGGACAAACTGTACGTCGCCACGCGAACAGGAGCATGGTCCGCGTGGTGAAGACCTTGGTACGAGGACTCCGGTGAGAGCCGTGGTCGGCTCGATCACGAGAGCCCTCTCGGGGGATTTACCCCCGCCCCCCTTCCCATCGCGGAGGCCGACACTGGTTCTCCCCTCGATAACCGGAAACGGGTTCCCAAAAAAAAAATGGGAGACATTAATTCCGAGGCGTTTTCGGGACGCGAGCATAGAGCAGGAGTGGAGAAATGCCACCCTAGTTGCAAGCGGGAGGCCGCGCGGTGGTGCTAGTTGGCGCAGCCTAAGCCGCCGAGGAGCCAGGCGGGTGTGACCGTGTAGCAGCCGGTTGCGCCGATCAGTTGCGCGCCGGTCAGGTTCGTGTACCACAGGCTCGCGTTGGTCAGGTTCGCGGAGTACATGCTCGCGTTAGTCAGGTTCGCGTAGTTCAGGTTCGCGCCGGACAGATTCGCGGAGGACAGGACCGCATAGGTCAGGTTCGCGGCTTGGCAGCCGGTACCGGGCGTGACTGTGGAGCAGCCGGTCGTGCCGGTCAGGTTCGCGTTGGTCAGGTTCGCGTTGGCCAGGTTCGCGTAGTACAGGTTCGCGTTGGTCAGGCTCGCGTTGGTCAGGCTCGCGTTGGTCAGGCTCGCGGAGTACAGGCTCGCGTTCGTCAGGTTCGCGGAGTTCAGGTTCGCGCCGATCAGATTCGCGTAAGTCAGGTTCGCGTTGGTCAGGCTCGCGTTGGCCAGGCTCGCGTTGGCCAGGGTCGCCCAATACACGTTCGCGCTCTGTAGGTTGGCGCGTTGCAGGTTTGCGCCGGTGAGGTTCGCGTACTTCAGGGTCGCGCCCTGTAGGTTGGCGCTTTGCAGATTTGCGCCGATCAGGTTCGCGTAAGTCAGGTTCGCACCTTGGCAGTTGGGATTCAGGCCCGCCGCCAAATTTGCCACCGTGCAGGCTTGCCTTGTGTTCTTGCCCGTTCGCTTTACCGTGTCGAATCGTGCGCCTTTGAGGTTTGCGCCGCGTAGGTCTGCGTGGTGGAGTTTCGCGCCACGAAAGTCTGCGCCGCGAAGGTCAGCGCCACGGAAGTCTGCGCCGTGCAAGACAGCGCCTGTGAACGTTGCCTTCCTCAAGTCGCCGTGGTACTCGACGGTCCAGCGTTCGACGACTCCACGGCAGTCTGCACCGGGCTCCGGCACGCATTGCTTCGTTGCCTTACCGATGGTGGTGGACTGGCTCGCGAAACTCGTTGCCGAGCCAGCGAGCAGCGCGACCGCGAGCAGCGTCAGGCAGAGAACCTTCACAGACAGACACATGCGGTGAATGTACTACGTCCGCTCGAGCGACAGTGTATTCCCGCGCTCTTGCACAGCGATTCCAAACGCCTCGCTTTTCTCGTGTCATGCCCGTACACGAGTCCGTTCGACGACTCGTGTGGACATGAAGAAGATCGGGGACAGCCTCGCGCGAGACCGATACCCTTCCTATCCGCTGGCGGGAGTCCGCCGGTTGGTGCTAGTTAGCGCAGTCCTCGCCGTTGAGGTATCCGCTTGGCGTGACGGTGGAGCAGCCCGTCGCACCACTCAGGTCCGCGATCAAGTACACATTGGTCAGGTTCGCGCCAGTCAAGTTCGCGCCGATCAGGAGTGCGTTGTTCACGATCGCGCCGGTCAGGTTCGCGCGGATCAGGCTTGCGTAGATGAGCCACGCATTGGTCAGGTTCGCGCCGGTCAGATTCGCGCCGGTCAGATTCGCGCGGGTCATGTCCGCGCGGGTCAGGTTCGCGCGGGTCAGGTTCGCGCTGGTCAGGTCCGCGCCATTCAGGTTCGCGACTTTGCAGTTCGGTGCGCAGGCCGGGGTTTGTCGTGCACCCTTCTTTTTCGGCTTTGTGTAGTAATGAAGCTTTGCGCCCTTGAGGTTCGCTCCCCGCAGATCAGCCCCACGTAGATCGGCTTTGCGTAGGTCGGCGTAACGCAAGTCAGACCCGCGTAGGTCTGCGTTGCGCAAGTTGATGTGATGCAAGACGCTGTGATGCAACACAATGCCGCGCAGGTCCTCACCGCTGAGATTCTTCCCCGCGCAACTCGTCTTGGCCTTGATTTCGCAGCCGTTGACGGTGCGGGCCTGCGCCGAGCCGGCAAGCAGCACGATCGATAGAAGAGACAAACAAAAGACCTTCACAGAACGATCCATCGCCGAAAAGTATCAAGTCTGTTTGCGCGAGAATGTAACCCCAGGCTCGGAACAGCTTCGCAGTGCCTGCCTGCCGGACGAATCGCCCCACCACGAGCCACACGCATAGCCAAGGCCGTTCTATGCCTCAGAACGGCGGGTAGAAATCCGGAGCGTTGTCTTGCGGGAGACCACTACCCGCACGCCTTGAGCGAGTGGAAGGCCGCGGGCCCGTACTCGTTGGCGCAGTCGACGTAACCGAGAACATCGAGTGCATCGAGTGCATCGTTTCGCGCTGAACTGCGGTGCTGTGGCACGAATGGGGCACGCCGTTTGACGCGGCTCTCCATGCTTGGCTTGGACCCTAAGCCCTCTCGGGGGATTGAACCCCGGACCCCCTCCTTACCATGGAGGTGCTCTACCACTGAGCTAAGAGGGCAGATCGCTGTTGCCAGCGCCGGCGAATACTACCCGGGACGCGGCGGTTCGGCGCAAGCGGCACGCGTCGCGTCGCTGACCGGGCCGTGGATCCACAGACCCGTACGGCGGATAACGTCGTCGGGGCCGGTCGCCCACTCCGCGGCGTAAGCGTGCGCGACCTCGGCGACGAGGACGTCGGTGCCGGGGATGAGCTCAGGACTGTTGCCCGCGCGGGCGAGAATGTCGCTGGCGGCGCGGCCGTAGCGGTGCAGAAGCCGCACGCGCGTGGCGTCGGAAACCATGGGGAAGCGGCCCGCGAGCTCGCCAGCAAAGGCGATGGGGTTGACGGCGCTCGGAACCGCCGTGACGGGCACCGGTAGGAAGCCGGCATCGCGCAGCGCCTCGTCGGCCACCGTCGCGCCGATGTGCAGCCACGTCGTCAGCTTGCCGCCCGCGACGCTCAACATGCCGCGGCTGCCGCGCGTCGAAATCGTCTCGCGGCGAGCACCGCTGGTCGTGCCGTCACCGATCGGCAGCACACGCAGGCCGGCGAAGCGTACGCGCACGCGGTCGGGCGTGATCGCCGCTGGGTCGAGTGAGAGCGCGGCCTCGGCCAAGATCTGGTCCTCGTCGGCGTCATCTGCGGCGACGTCGCCGGGATCACCGTCGAAGGGCGTGTCGGTCGTACCGAGCATCAGAATGCCCTGCCACGGGATCGCGAACGAAACGCGACCGCCGGGCAGCGGCGTCGTGACCGCGGCGGTCCACTCCTCATCGACGTCGAGCAACAGGTGTGCGCCCTTTGACAGGCGAATCGACGGCTTCGCGTCGGGGTCCTCGAGGCGGCGCACGTGGTCGACCCAGGGACCGGCGGCATTCACGACCGTGTTCGTGTCGACGTCGAGTGGCTGGTCAGTGAGGCGATCGAACAGCTCGACGCCGCAGATCTGCCCGGCCAAGGTCTTGAGACCCGTCACCTCGATGTGGTTGACGACAACCGCACCGAGCTGCGCCGCCGCGTCGAGCGCGGCGAGCGTCAGGCGCGCATCGTCGGTGCGATGGTCGTGGTACACGAGTGCACTGCCGAACCGCTGCGTCGCGAGGGCCGGCACGCGCCGCTTCGCATCGTCGAGCGCAAGGCGCCCGCTCCGACCATCGCGCCAGCGCGACAGCGCGCCGTAGACACCGACGCCCAGTCGCAGGCGCAGCTCTTCCTTGCGCTGATCGGGCTCGACGGGAATCACGAACGGCAACGGCTCCACGAGATGTGGCGCAACCAGCGTGGCGTTGGCCCAACGCTCACGATGCGCCTCCCGCACCAGGCCTACATCGCCCATCGCGAGGTAGCGCAGGCCGCCATGCAGCAGCTTCGTCGACGCGCTCGAGGTGGCGCCCGCGAGATCACCCCGATCAACGACCGCCACACGGGCGCCCGAACGCGCAGCCGCCCATGCCGTCGCCGCACCGATCGCGCCGCCTCCGATGATCACGAGGTCGAAGCGCCTCGTCGTAAGCGCGGCAAGGACGCCGGCGCGGCCGCGGGGTGCAGGCTCGAGATGCGTCACCCACGCATTGTCGCGAGTTCTCGCACGGCGCGCCGCGTTCGGGGATACTCTCCACGTGGCTGCAACCGAATCGCATTCCCCCTCTGCTCGCGGCAACGCCAAGGCGCTGCGCAATCATTGGCACCCTGTCTCCTTCGCGCGCGAGCTTGCCGACAAGCCGATTCCCGCCGACCTCCTCGGCGAGCCGCTGGTGCTCTGGCGTGACTCGGCGGGCGTGGCTCATGCCACCTCGGACCTCTGCATTCACCGCGGCACCGCACTTTCGCTGGGCCGTGTCGAAGGCGACGAGATTGTCTGCCCGTATCACGCGTGGCGCTTCGCGTCCGACGGCCGCTGCACCGCCATCCCCCAGCTCGCCGACCCGACCAAGGTGCCAGCCAAGGCACGCATCGCAGCGCACCACTGCCAGGAGCGGTACGGACTGCTGTGGGTCTCGCTCGACGAGCCCAAGTGGGACATCCCCGAAATCCCCGAGTTCGAGACCGAGGGCTGGGTACTCGTCAACACCGGGCCATACACGTGGGAGTCCGACTCCTCGCGCCAGCTCGAGAACTTCACCGACTTCGGTCACTTCCCGTGGGTCCACCCCGGTCTGCTCGGCGATCCGGAGCGTCCGGTCGTGCCCGAGCACGAGGTGACGGTCGATGGGCACGTGCTCCACTATTCGATCGTTCGCCCCGAAGCGGCGAACTCCGATGACTTCCCCGTCTTCGCAAACGAAGAGCTCGAGGTGAAGACGCGCCGCTCGCGCTACGAGCTGCACCTGCCGTACACGATCGCGCTGCGCCTCGGCTGGGGCGGTGACGACGGGATGGTCTACCTCTTCGCGTCGCAGCCGTGCGGCCCCGACACGAGCCGTGGCTACGTCGTGATCGGTCGCAACTACAACCTCGAGCAGCCCGACTCGGTGCTGCAGGACTTCGAGGACGTGATCTTCAACCAGGATCAGGTCGTCGTCGAGTCGCAGCGCCCCGAGAAGGTGCCTTTCGACCTCGCCGACGAGCTGCACCTCAAGTTCGACGCCGTGGCGGTCAACTACCGCCGCGCAATGCGCGACAACGGGCTGACCAACGACGCGTAATGCGAGGGGGCTAGCCCCCTCGCCTCACAGCACCTTCGAGAGGAACGCCCTCGTGCGCTCGTGCTGCGGGTTGTCGATGACCTGCTTCGGGTCGCCCGCCTCGACGATTACGCCCTCGTCCATGAAGACCAGCGTGTCGCCGACCTCGCGAGCGAAGCCGATCTCGTGCGTGACGACGATCATCGTCATGCCGTCCTTGGCGAGGCCGCGCATCACCTCGAGCACCTCGCCGACCAGCTCGGGGTCGAGCGCAGACGTCGGCTCGTCAAACAGCATCAGCTTCGGCTCCATCGCCAGGGCGCGCGCGATCGCGACGCGCTGCTGCTGGCCACCCGATAGCTGCGTCGGATACGCATCGCCGCGGTCGCCGAGGCCGACGCGCTCGAGCAGTGCCTGCGCGCGCTCGCGGACGACCTTCTTCGACTCGCCCTTCACCACGGTCGGGCCGACCATGATGTTGCCAAGCGCCGTCATGTGCGGGAAGAGGTTGAAGCGCTGGAAGACCATGCCGATCTCGGCGCGCTTCTTCGCGACGTCGTTCTCCTTCAGCTCGTGCAGCGCATCGCCCTTGCGGACGTAGCCGACGAGCTCGCCATCGACGGACAGCTCGCCCGCATTGATCTTCTCGAGATGATTGATGCAGCGCAGGAACGTCGACTTGCCCGAGCCCGACGGGCCGAGGATGCACGCGACCTCGCCCGGCTGCACCTCGAAGTCGATGCCGCGCAGCACCTCGACGCGGCCGAACGACTTGCGCAGCCCATGGGCGCGCACCATCGGAACGCCCTCGGTCATGGGTGCTGCCCTCCGAAGTTCATCTTCACGCGCTGGAAGGGCGTCAGCGGCAGGTTGCGCAGCGCGCCCTTGGCGAAGTGGCGCTCGATGTAGTACTGGCCGACGTACATCACAGTCGTCAGGATCAGGTACCAGAGGCTCGCCACGATCAGCAGCGGAATCGTCTCGTACGTACGCGAGTAGATGATCTGCGCCGAATAGAGCAACTCGGCGTAGCCAATCACCGAGATGATCGACGTGTTCTTGAGCATCGAGATCGTCTCGTTACCGGTCGGCGGCACGATCACGCGCATCGCCTGCGGGAGCACGATCTTGCGCAGTGTCTGGCCGCGCGTCATGCCGATCGACTGCGCCGCCTCGGTCTGGCCCTCATCGACGGCGATGATGCCGCCACGCACGATCTCCGCCATGTACGCGCCCTCGTTGAGTGCCAAGCCGAGCACCGCGGCGGTGAACTGGGTGATGAGCACATTCGCACTGCCTTCCCACACCGTCGGCAGGCCGGGAATGCCGACGTGAATCACGGGGTAGAGCGCGGCGAGGTTGAACCAGAAGATCACCTGCACGAGCAGCGGCGTGCCGCGAAAGAACCAGATGTAGATCTCGGACGCGCCCCGGACGATCGGGTTCGCCGAGAGCTTCATGACGGCGAGGATGATGCCGAGGATCACGCCGATCACCATCGAGAGGATGGTCAGTTCGATCGTGATGACCAGACCGCGCAGGATCGGGTCGGCGAACATGTACTCCCAGACCACAGCCCAGCCGAAGTTCGGGTTGGTGACGACACTCGAAGCGAACCAGACGGCAATCGCAAGCACGATGACGGCAGAGACCCAGCGCCACGGATGGCGTGCGGGGATCGCCTTGATCGGCGGCATCACCTCGCGCTCGTTCTGCTCCTCAACGGCCAATCGGACCTCTCCCTCTCCGCGGGGAGTCTACCGGTGCCGCGGAGGATGCGCAGGCGGGGTGGCCCAGGCCTCAAGCCCGAGCCACCCCTGCCGCACTAGCTGACCGCGCCGTTGATGGTCGGCGTGGTGATGGCGCCGCTCTCGACGCCCCACTTCTTCAGAATCGCGGCGTACGTACCGTCCGCGATGAGCTTCGTGATCGCAGCCTGGATCGGCTCCGCGAGGCCACCATTCTTCGGGACCGCGATGCCGTACGGGGCGTCGTCGATCGACGCGCCGACGACCTTAAGCTTGCCGCCCGACTGCGCGGCGATCCACTCGAGGGTCGGGGTGTCGGCCATCGCGAAGTCGGCCTGGCCCGACGCGACCGCGAGGTTCACCGCGTTCTGGTCGGGGAAGGCAATCGCGGTGACGTCGGACTTGCCGGCGGCAACGCACTTCTTGCCCTGAGCGATCGCCGACTCAGCCGACGTCGAGCCCTTCTCGTACGCGACCTTCAGGCCACAGACGTCCTCGATCGTGTTGATCGTCGGACCGCTAGCTGCGGCGGTCATAAAGCCGGTGCCGGCCGTGAAGTACGTGATGAAGTCGAGGACCTTCTCGCGGTCCTTCGTGTCGGTGAAGGCCGACATGCCAACGTCGTACTTCTTCGACTGGATGCCCGGGATGATCGTGTCGAACCCGGCGTTGACGAAGTTCCACTTGACACCCATCAGCTGACCGATGGCCGTGCCGAGGTCGATGTCCATGCCCTCGATCGTCTGGCCGTCTTCGGCGAAGAGCTCGGCCGGCGGGTACGTGGCGTCGGTGGCGACCGTCAGCGAACCCTTCGAGGCGATGTCGGCCGGGACCATCGCGGCGATCGTGTCGTCCTTCATGACGGCGGGAATCGCACCCGTGTCAGCGGCCGACGAGGCGGCCGAGGTATCGGCGGAACTCGAGCTCGACGAGCTCGAGCCGCCACAGGCAGCGGCGACCATGGCGACGATGACAACGAGTGCCATCGTGAGGAGCGCGCTGCGGCGCTTCCAATTCTTCATGCGGATCCCTCCCAGGATTGCTTCCCGGGAAGTGTACGGGCTGACGAGAATCTGTACCGAGCCGGACACCGCAGCGCTGCATTTCCACGACTCTCGCCGTGGAGTAGGCTGCCTCTACACGACGCCGGGAGGCACGATGAGCGAGCCGATGGACCCCGCGTGGGTCTACAACGAGACCGTCAAGATGTTCGCCATCGGCGGCGATCCGCCGCACGAGGATGCGGCCGAGATGGAGGCTACCTGGGGCCGTGTCTGGGGCCTGTCGAACGACGTCGGCCAGATCCGCACCGTCCTGATGCACCGTCCTGGCGTCGAGATGGAGATCGTCGATCCGTCGAAGCGCATCGAATCGATCGGTTCGTACGGCGACCTGTCCGAGCACTGGTACTTCCAGAGCGAGGACGCGCCCGACATTCCGACCATGCAGGCGCAGCACGACGCGTTCGTCGCCGCGCTCGAGCGCCGTGGCGTGGAGGTCGTCTACCAGCAGGGCGTCGGCGATCGGCACCTGAAGGCCGTCTACACGCGCGATCCGCTGATCATGGTCAAGGGCGGCGCGATCGTGAACCGCATGGGCACGCGCATCCGCCGCGGCGAGGAGCGCGTCACGTCGCAGACGCTCGCGGCGCTCGGCGTGCCAATTCTGCGCACCCTGTCGGGCAGCGCAGTCATGGAAGGCGGCACGTTCGCCTGGCTCAACGACACCAACGCGGTGATCGGCACGGGCGTGCGCGTCAACCGCGAGGGCGCCAAGCAGGTTGGCGAGGTGCTGGCCAGCCAAGGCGTCACGCTGCACGTGATCGACCTCGTCGGCTACGACATCCACATCGACGTCGGCTTCCTGATGATCGACACCGATCTCGCGATGGTCAATCCGATGAACCTGCCGTACTCGTTCCTCGAGCTGCTCAAGGATCTGAAGATCGACACCGTCGAGCTGACGCCGCGTGACGACGGCTGGATCAACAACGGCCTCGCCGTCGCGCCGCGCGATCTGCTGATCCCCGAGGGCGCATCCGACCAGACGCTCGCCGTGCTGGACAAGAAGGGCGTCAAGGTCGAGGTGATCCCGTTCGACAAGGTGCACCTCAATGGTGGCGGGCTCCACTGCTCGACGACGCCGCTCTACCGCGATCCCGTCTGATTTCCGAGCCGTCGTAGACTTCTGCCGTGGCAATCGAGCGCGAGGCGACCGCAACCTGGGAGGGCAATCTGGCGCGTGGCGTCGGTCGCCTGTCGGCTGCATCAAGTGTGGGCTTCAACGGGCTCGCGTTTTCGCTGCCGACGCGCATTGGGCAGCCCGGCGACGAAACCTCGCCCGAGGAGTTGCTCGCCGCGGCGCACGCCGGCTGTTACGCGATGGCGCTCGCCTCGGTGCTGACGAACGCCGAAGTGCCGCCCGGTCGCCTCGACGTCAGCTGCCGCATCACGCTCGATGAGGACCATGAGCAGGGCTTCCGCATCGTGCGCTCTGCGCTCCTCGTGGAGGCCGACGTCGATGGCGTCTCGCGCGACGCGCTTCGCGCAGCTATGGACGCGGCCGACCAGGCGTGCCCCTACTCCGCGCTGCTGCGCGATGCCGGCGCCACGGTCGAGACCGCAATCAAGCGCTAAGCGTCGTCCGTTGGCGTACACCATGCGATAACAACGCAAGCGGCTGATTGGCCGTCTCAAGGATCTGAGGAGATCATCTGATGCGACGCATCACCTTGCTGATCCTTGCGCTCGCCGGACTTGCCATCGGCGCACCCCTCGCCGCGGCCCAGTCCACCGGCGACGCCAAGGCCATCATCCTGACCATCGACAAGACGAAGCCGTCGACGGGGCAGCTCCAGTTCACCATCGAGCCCGAGGGCTTCGTGTTCAAGAAGGTGCCGTACGACGGCAGCAAGAACATGAGCGGCCAGGGCCACGCGCACATCTACGCGAAGGCCGACGGCGCCAAGAAGGCCAAGTACATCGGCTGGACCGGTTCGGGCACGACCTCGTGGACTGACAAGAAGATGCTCAAGGCCGGCACGACGTATCGCGTCTTCGCCGTCTTCTCCGAGAACGACCACACGGAAGAGAAGAAGATCATGTCGAACTGGATCCTCGTCAACTTCTAGCGACTCGTGGGGCGGAGCGGCAGAGACAGCCGCTCCACCCCTTGCGCGCCCCCTCTAGACTCCGGCTGGCCATGACCGCCGGCACTCCCAAGCTCCGCGTCGACAACGCCGCCATGGCGTTCGGTGATCGCCCCGCGCTGGCCCCCACGTCGATCGCGCTCCGACCGGGCGAGTTCATCTCGCTTGTCGGGCCCTCGGGTTGCGGCAAATCGACATTGTTCAACATCATCTCGGGTCTGCTGAAGCCCGACCAGGGCAGCGTGCTGCTCGACGATGTGGACGTCACCGGCACCGCGGGCAACGTTGGCTACATGCTGCAGAAGGACCTCCTCGTGCCGTGGCGCACGGTCGTCGACAACATCACGCTCGGCGCTGCGCTCACGCGAGGCGTCACGCGCGAGGACCGCGCGCAGGCCATCGACTTCGCGCAGCGCTACGGCCTCGGCGAGTTCCTCGACCACTACCCGCATGCGCTGAGCGGCGGCATGCGCCAACGCGTCGCACTGATGCGCACGCTCGCCACCAACCACGACGTGCTGCTGCTCGACGAGCCGTTCGGCGCCCTCGATGCGCAGACGCGGTTCGAGATGCAGCAGTGGCTGCTCGAGGTCTGGTCCGAGACGGGCCGCACCGTCGTGTTTGTCACCCACGACGTTGACGAGTCGATTTTCCTGTCCGATCGCGTGCTCGTGATGAGCCCGCGCCCGGGACGCGTGACCGACGAGCTAGTGATCGACCTGCCACGTCCGCGCACGCTCGACGTGCTCACGCAGCCCGGCTTCGTCCAGGCCAAGCAGCGCATCCTCGCGGGTCTCACCGGGGTCGCGGCATGAGCTGGCGCACGACGCTCAAGACGATCCTGATCCCGATCGTCTCGATCCTGCTCGTCTTCGTGATCTGGGACCTGATCATCCGCGCCTTCGCGGTGGACTCGTTCGTCGCCCCGTCGCCGCTCGACGCCCTCACGTCGGTGAAGGACAGCTGGAGCGAGATCTGGCCGCTCACGCTCGCCACGATCCGCGAGACGGTCTACGGCTTCGTGATCGGTGCCGTACTTGGCTTCGTGCTCGCCGTGGTGATGGCCCAGGCGAAGGCCGTCCAAAACCTGATCTACCCGATCCTGATCACGTCTCAGGCCGTGCCCGTGATCGCGCTCGCCGCCCCGCTGGTGATTCTGCTCGGATTCGGCCTGGGCCCGAAGATCGTGATCGTGGCGTGGATCGTGTTCTTCCCCGTCGCCGTCAGCGTGCTCGACGGCTTCGCCAACGTCGACCGCGATCTGGTGAACCTCGCGCACGTGATGGGCGGCAGCCGCTGGCGCGTGTTCCTGCTGATTCGCATCCCCGCGACCGTCACGCCGCTGTTCTCGGGCCTCAAGATCGGCGCCACGTACGCCGTGACCGGCGCGATCATCGGCGAGCTCGTGGCCAGCACCGGCCAATCGCTCGCCGGCTTCCAGCGAGCCGCCAACGGCAACCTCGATACCGCCACCGTCTGGGGCACGACGCTCGTGATGACCGCGATCGGCATTGGCTGGTTTCTCCTCGTCGTACTGATCGAACACATCGCAACGCCGTGGCGGTACCGCGCCACCCGGCGTCGGCTAGGGTTCCGCCAATCCTCGACGCATTCGGAGACCACCCCGTGAAGCACGCCCGCCTGCTCGTCCTCGCCATCGCCCTGCTCGTCGCCGCGGTCGCCGCGGCCTGCGGTGGCTCGTCGTCGTCCTCGTCCTCGAGCGCGTCTGACACCGGTGCGAGCGCGGCCCCGACCAAGGTGCGCCTCGTCTACTTCTGGCCGAGCATCGACTTCCTCAGCGTGCCGATCGTCGTCGCGCAGCAGAAGGGCTACTTCAAGGACGCCAACCTCGACGTCTCGCTGTCCTTGCCGCCGGACTCCGCCACCGCTACGAAGGTGCTCGGCACGGGCGATGCCGACCTCGGCATGGTCACCACGACCGATATCGCCGCGGCCGCGCAGGAAGACGTGCCTGTCATGTCGATCGGCAACTACACGATGTCGAACAACTGGGGCTTCTTCTCGAAGCCCGGTACCGCCGTCTCGGAGGGCACGCTCAAGGGCAAGACGATCTCCGGGTTCGGCGACACGTGGACGAACGCGATGCTGCCGTTCGTACTCGAGGACGCCGGCCTCACCGAGAGCGACGTGAAGATCGTGACCGTCACCAACGACGCGCCGCTGCTGCTCAACGGCAAGGTCGACCTCGCCACGAACACCACGAACTACCTGATCCCCGCCGTTGAGGACGCCACGGGCGAGACGCCGGGCACGCTGCTCGCGACCGACGCGGGCGCGCCGAACGTGCCGATCTGGGTCTACGCCGGCAACCACGACTGGCTCATCAAGAACCCCGAGGCCGCGAAGGCCTTTATGAGCGCCGTCGCCCAAGCCACCGAGTGGGCGATCGCCAACCCCGAGGACGCCGTCACGCTCTACGAGCAGGCCTACCCCGACAACGGTGGCTCGCACAAGTACAACCTCGCCGGCTGGACAGACACGACCAAGTACATGAAGAACGCCGACGGCAAGCTGCTCGTCGAGTCGGATGACCAGTGGACCGAGCTGGGCAACGCGCTCGTCAGCATCAACCAGCTCCGCGACGTCCAGACGCCGGCGACGTATTACACGAATGAGTACCTGCCGGCGGGCTAGAGCGCCTGTCGCGCCCTCGGGTGCGGAGTAGTCGAGGGTTCGTCCGGCGGCAACTCTCCCGCGGCCGGTCATTGCAACATGCGTTCATGGGCGACGTCCTCGAGCACCACGCCAGATCCCGAGGCGCGGCGCGACCGTGCGATGCGTCCGCGGAGCGCGCTTTGGCGAAAAGCCGAGCATGCACCGCGTCCTTCCGCTTCTCATCCTCGCCGTCCTGCTCGCCGCCTGCGGGGGAACCGCGCAGCGTGATGCCAAGGTCGGCGGCTCCGCACCGCTGACGGCACCGGAGCCGCCCGCTGGCGCGCAGCCCGTCCTGGCCGGCTCCATGAAGAGCGTCGAAGGCAAGCCCGTCGCGCTCGATTCCTACATCGGCAAGGTCGTCCTCGTCGTGAACACGGCATCGCACTGCGGCTACACGCCGCAGTACAGCGACCTGCAGAAGGTGTACGAGCGCTACGCCGATCAGGGCTTCGTGATCCTCGGCTTCCCGTCGAATGACTTCCAGCAGGAATTCACCGACGACGGCGAGATCAAGTCGTTCTGCTCCACCAACTACGGCGTCACGTTCCCGCTCTTCTCGCGCTCGTCGGTCATCGGCCCGGACGCGAATCCCGTGTTCGCCGCGCTCGCAGCCGAACCCGACGACATCGGCGCACCGCCGCAGTGGAACTTCACGAAGTACCTGCTCGACCGCGACGGAACGCCCGTGTCCCGCTGGCCCTCGAACATGGATCCTGCCGCGCCCAGCGTCACGAACGTGATCGAGGCGCTGCTGGCGAAGCCGGCGTAGCTCTGCGGGGTTTCCGCGACGGGTGATCGCCCCGTGCGCTGTACGGTCTGAGCGTCATGACGTTGCACGACACCGAGACGGCCGCACGTCCGCCGAGCACGGGTCTGCACTGGCTCCCTGCCACGCGGCTTGGCCGCGTAGGGCTTGGGCTCGGGGTCCTCGGCTTCCTCCTGATGCCCGCGTGGATGCTGTTTGGCCCGCTCGGTGCCTTCCCCCAGCTGGTGCTGATGGCCGCCGGCGGCGTGTGCTCGCTCGTCGCGATTTTCCACCAGCGCGAGCGCGCGGTGCTCGCCTTCGCCGGTCTGGTCCCTCTCCTGCTCGTTCTGGCCTTCGTCGTCGCCGAGCTCGCGCTGCCGCACTGACGGCCGGTACCCTGCCGCTGTGATGACGCGGCAGCCATCGGCCGACTGGGTAACCCTCGCGGAGCTCGAGTGTGACCCCCACCCCACGCTGGCGCGCCTGCGTACGATCGGACCCGTGGTCTGGATCCCCGTGCTCGACGGCTGGGTCGTGACGACCCGAGACGGGAACCTCGCCGCGATGCGCGACGACGTCGGCCTGACCGTTGACGATCCGCGCTTCACCACCGGGCAGATCACCGGCCCGAGCATGCTGTCGACGGACGGCGTCGAGCACGCGCGCCATCGCACGCCGTTCGCCCGACCCTTCCGACTCGATTCCATTCGCACGCGGTTCACGCACGAGGCCGCGCTGGAGGTTGAGCGTTTGATCGACGCCTTCGCCGCCAACGGTGAAGCTGAGCTGCGCACGCAGCTGGCCGGCCCGCTCGCGGCACGGATGATGATCGTCGCCCTCGGCCTCGACATCGCGGCCGAGGCGGACATCCTCGGCTGGTACGCGCGGATCGTGGATGCCGTCCAGCAGCTGAGCGCCGGCGCCGAGCTGCCGCAGGACGGCGTCGATGCGTACGCCGCCTTCGCCGACGCGCTGCACACCGCGCTCGACGCCGCCGACGGCGAATCCTCACTTCTGGCCGCCGCGCTGGGCGATGCCTCCGCGCTCACGCGCGACGAGCTCACCTCGAACGCGGCGATCCTCCTGTTCGGCGGCATCGAGACGACGGAGGGCATGATCGCCAACCTCCTCCACCACCTCCTCGCCGCGGGGCTGTTCGCAGAGGTCGCGGTCGACCCGATGCTGCTCGACGGCGCGATTGAGGAGTCGCTGCGCATGGAGCCCGCTGCCGCGGTCCTCGACCGCTACGCGACCGTTGACCTGGAGGTGGGGGGCGTGGCGATTCCACGCGGTGATCTGGTGATCCTGTCGATGGCCTCGGCCAACCGCGACGAGGCCGTCTTCCAAGAGCCCGATGCCTTCGACCCGCGTCGCGTTAATGCGAAGCTGCACACGACATTCGCGACCGGCCCACACGTGTGCCTCGGCATGCACCTCGCCCGCCTCGAGGCCCGCGAGGCGATCGTTGGGCTTGCCCGCCGGCTTTCCGACCTGCGGCCGGATCCAGCACGACCAAGCCACCCCCACGGGCTGGTGTTTCGCAAGCCGCCGGAAGTCTGGGCGATCTGGTGATCCTACGAGCGCCTCATACGCCCGCCGGGCGGACAGCCCGCCCGCGCCCGCGTTGGGGGGCGGTTAGCGCTTGCGGAACGAGCGGACGAGGCGCGGGATCAGGCCGTCCGAGGAGTGCATGCGCGTGATGTCGTTGACGCGCGCGGCGTAGCGAAGCTGCACGTTGCGGTGCGAGTAATGCATCTGAGTGCTTTCCGATGGAGGTTGAGAGGCGACCGAAATCGCATTTCCACTATGCCACATATTCTCGTCACAAAGTCGCTCCCCTGCCCCCTGTCACCATGCTGTTGCAATCAGGCGACAAGCTTTTTCAGAAAACAGAAACTGCTGTATCCAATTTCGACGAAAAAAGCGCACAAAGTCGTACCGACCACCCATCACTCAAGGCCCCACGGCACCACGACGGGCAGCGTGAAGGCCTTGCGCGGTGCGGCCGGCCGGCGATCCGCACGAAGCGGATCGCGAGCCGCGCACAGTGGGAGCGGCTGGATTCGAACCAGCGTAGGCAGAGCCAACGGGTTTACAGCCCGTCCCCATTAACCGCTCGGGCACACTCCCAACATCCCTTGCGGGACGGCGGAATCCTACCCCACCTGACGGATCTCGCGACGCGCCAGGTGGGGTGTCGGATTCCCTCCCCCCGCGATTACCCCACGCAGTCGCGCAGAGCCTGCGCCTCGGGCAGCGACTCGAGGCGCTTGAGCGTGTTGTTTTCGATCTGGCGGATGCGCTCGCGCGTCACGCCGAAGTGCTGGCCAACCTCTTCCAGCGTGCGCGGCTTCGAGCCGTTGAGGCCGAAGCGCAGCTCGATCACTTCGCGATCGCGCGGCGTCAGCGAGTTGAGCGCACGCTCGACGTCCTCGCGACGCAGCGTCGTCGTCGCGATATGGAAGGGCGACGGTGCCTGCTCGTCTTCCACCAGATCACCGAAGGACGAATCACCCTCCTCGCCAATCGGCTTCTCCAGGGAGATCGGCATCTGCGACATCTTGAGGATGTCGCGCACTTCCTCCGGCGACATGTCAACCTGCGCGGCGATCTCCTCCGTCGAGGGCTCTCGACCCAGGCGCTGCACCAGCTGACGCTCCGTGTGGACGACCTTGTTGAGCTTCTCGACCATGTGCACCGGGATGCGGATCGTGCGGGCCTTGTCCGCAATGGCACGCGTGACGGCCTGGCGGATCCACCACGTGGCGTACGTCGAGAACTTGAAGCCCTTGCGGTAGTCGAACTTCTCGACGGCACGGATGAGACCGAGCGACCCCTCCTGGATCAGGTCAAGGAACGTCAGGCCGCGTCCGAGGTAGCCCTTCGCGATCGACACGACGAGGCGCAGGTTGGCCTCGATCATCTGGCGCTTGGCGCGCATGTCGCCCTTCTCAATGCGCTTCGCCAGATCGATCTCCTGGCTGGCGGTGAGCAGCGGCACGCGACCGATCTCACGCAGGTAGAGGCGCAGCGAGTCGAGGCTCGGCTCGACGGTCAGGTCGATCTCGGCCTTCTCGCCCTCAACGACCTTCTCCGCAATGCGGCCCTCAGCCTCGTGCAGCTCGATGCCGTGCTCGACGAGATAGGCGTGGAAATCCTCGATCTGCTCTTTGGAGATCTCGACCTCCTGCAGCGCCGAGGCAACCTCGCCGATCAGAAGGAACCCGCGCTCCTGGCCGACGTCGACGAGCAGACGTAGCTCCTCAATATCAGGGAGCTGGACGTCGACGGTCAGCATCGCGCACCGGCTTTCGGCATGGATCTCTCCTCTACTCAGGTGTGCGGAAGGAGTGGCCGGAAGCTCTCCGGCCCTCCTCCCCTCTCTCTCCACCAGAAAGGTTTAGTCGGGGTGAAGAGAAACGCCAACAACGTGACAACTTTGTGCGTTTTCCGCACAAGCGTGCGACAGAGCGGACAGGGCGTCAGTCGTCGTCAGATGCCGCGCGGGCAGCCGCATCAACGAGCGACGCAACCGAGGCGAGGGCGAACGAGACAGCACTCGCCTGCAGATCCGCCGTGGCAACGCGGGAGCAGGCACACAGGTGATCACCAGCCGACTCGAACGTGCACACGCCCCAGAACGCGCCCCCGACGGAGCCGCCGTTCTGGCGCAGCAACGCGTCGGCAACATCGTCGTCCTCGTCCCACGTCCGCACCGGGGCATAGACATCCAGCGAGCTCGCCGCGACGTAGTGCCGCACATGCACCGACGCGACGTCCAACTCGAAGACCCAGTGGCCCTCGTCGATCACGCTGTAGGCGAGGCCGAGCTGACGCAGGACGCGCTCGATACGGAGGTTCGCCTCTTCCGTCGCCGGATCAATCGTCAGGCCATCATCGAGCGCACGCTCGAGGCTCACGCCGTAGCGGCGTTCGAAGATGACCGCGAGGGCGCGGCCGCGCACGGCCTCCTCATCGACGACGTCCTCGCCGCGCTTGAGGCGCCCCTCGAGACGCGGTTGCGTCTGATAGTGGAGACGCGCCGCCTGCTCGAGCAACTCGTCGCGCGAGTCGCACGCCACGAGTTCCTGGCGCACATTCTCGGCCAGACGCTCGAGCTCGGCGTCGTCCAGCTGCCGCACCCAGCGGAACGGATCGCGCTTGCCGACCTTGCGCAGCACCGCTGCGACGTCGTCGTCCTTTTTCCGCCAGAACGCCATGATGTGCCAAGTATTGCGCCGGAACGGCGTTAGCGCGAGATGCTGGCGGCCAGATGGCGCCGACCATTGACGAAGTACTCGACGCCGGAGATCACCGTGGCGATCACCATCAGGATCACGAGGACGTCATTCAGCGTCGTGTAGCGCGTGTTGAGAATCAGCGCCAGCACCGTTACGACCTGCAGAATCATCTTGATCTTGCCGGAGCGCGAGGCCGAGATGACCTCGTCCTGCGCGGCGACGAGACGCAGACCCGTGACGGCGAATTCGCGCGCCACGACTACCATCGCGACCCATGCCCACACGCGATCCATCGCGACGAGGGCGATCAAGGTGCAGCAGATCAGCAGCTTGTCGGCGAGCGAATCGATGAACGTGCCGAAGACGGTGACGTTGCCGCTGGCGCGAGCAATGCGCCCGTCCAGCAGGTCGGTGATGCTCGCGATCACGAACAGCGCGGCCGCGACCCACTGGTGCTCGGGGAAGTCCCAGAGCAGCGCAATCACCACGAGCGGCACCAACACGACGCGGAACAGCGAAAGGGCATTGGGCGCCTGCACCTGTGCAGCCTACAGCGGTGGCTGCGGGATACCCGCCGCCGTCCGATACCGTTCGTACATGGAGCTCGATGGCGCACGCGTGTTGGTCTGCGGTGGTGGTCGCCGGCTCGGCCGTGCAATCGCGGAGGATCTGGCCGCCGCCGGGTGCAGCGTGGCGGTCTCGTCGCGCAATAGCGTCGATCCCGTCCCGGTCGCCGCTGGCCGAACGGGTATCGCACTGCGCGCCGACCTCGCCGATGCCGCACAGGCGCGCACGGTCGTCACCGATGCGGCTACTGGCCTGGGCGGCTTGGACGGCATCGTCTACGCGCCGGGCGGCGCCTTTACCCCGACCGCCCTCGAGGACATCACCCCCGAGCTCGTTGAGGACGCCCTGGGGTCGGTCGTACGGGGGCTCATCTTCGTCGCGCAGGCCGCCGAGAGCGTCCTGAGCGACGGCGGCTCGATCGTCGTGATCGGCGACGTCGCCGCGATGCGCGGCTGGCCGTCGTACCTCCCCCACTCGGCTGCGAAGGGCGCGCAGCGCGCGCTCGTCTCGGGCCTCGCCCGCGCGTTGGCTCCGCGGCATCGAATCAACGTCGTGCACCCCGGCACCGTGCTGCCGCCGGATGAAGTCGATGAGGACGCGCTCGAGCGCATCGTCACGCGCATCCCGCTCGGCCGAATCGGCTCGCCCACGGACATCACAGGTGCCGTGCGCTACCTGCTGACCGCCGACTACGTCACGGGCACCGAACTCGTCGTCGACGGCGGCCGCATGGCGCAGTAGCGCGACCTGATTCCGCGGGCGCACCCGCCGGGGCCGCGACTAGATTCCAAGGCATGGATCGCATCAACGTCTTTACCGATGGCTTCGTCCGGCTCGACCAGGCGATGGCCGACGACCTCTCGGTCGTCAACGCCGCACGCGTCTCGTTCGGTACGCGCAAAGACTCGATGGACGAGCGCGACGAGGGACTGATCGGCTTCCTGATGCGCGAGCGCCACGGCACGCCGTTCGAGCACAACGCCTTCCGCTTCCACGTGCGCTGCCCGATCTTCGTCATGCGCGAATGGATCCGCCATCGCGTCGGCTCGTTCAACGAGCTGTCGGGCCGCTACGCCAAGATCGACGAGTCGTTCTACGTGCCCGCGCTCGAGGACGTGCGGACGCAGGTCGGCAAGCCCGGCGCGTACACCTTCGAGGCCGTTCCGATGGATCTCGCCGAGAAGACGCGCGGCACGATCGAGGAGTCGTATCGCGCCTCCTACGAGGCGTACGAGGCGATGCTCGCCGACGGCGTCGCGAAAGAGGTCGCGCGCAGTGTCCTGCCCGTCGGGATCATGACCGAGTTCTTCTGGACGCTGAACGCCCGCAGCCTGATGAACTTCCTCTCGCTCCGCAATCAGGAGCACGCGCAGCGCGAGATCCGGCGCTATGCCGAAGCCGTCGAGTCGCTGTTCGAGACGCGGATGCCGGTCACGCACCGGCACTTCGTCGAGCACGGTCGCAAGGCGCCGTGAGGTGACGCAGAGGGGCCAGACCCCTTTGCGTCACACGCCGTAGAGCGCGCCGTACTTCTCCTCGAGGTACGTCATGAACGAGTCGATCTGGAGCGGCTTGCCCGTCACCTCGCGCATCAGGTCCTCGCCGAGCGGCACGGCGCCCACGGCATGGATGCGTTGGCGCAACCACGCGAGGATCGGCGCGAATTCGCCCGCGCGCACGAGGTCATCGATCTGCAGGTCCTGCGCCATCGCGTCACGAATCGCGGCCGAGTAGAGGTTGCCGAGCGTGTACGTCGGGAAGTACCCGAACAGGCCCTCCGACCAGTGCACGTCCTGCATGACGCCCTCGACGTCGTCCTTCGGCGTGTAGCCGAGGTACTGCTCCATGCGGGCGTTCCACACCTCGGGCAGGTCGGCAACCGCGACACGCTCCTCGATCAGATCGACCTCGAGCTCGAAGCGCAGCAGGATGTGCAGGTTGTACGTCACCTCATCGGACTCGACGCGGATCGGCGTACGCGCCACGCGGCAGACCGCGCGCTGCAGCGCCATCGCGTCGACCCCGTCGAGCTGGCCGGGGAAGAACTCCCGCGCGACGGGCAGATAGTGATCCCAGAACGCCTGCGAGCGACCGATGATGTTCTCGTAGAAGCGCGACTGCGACTCGTGCAGGCCGAGCGACGGCGCGCCGCAGACGCTCGTGCGCCACAGCTCCTTCGCATGCCCCTGCTCGTAGAGGCCGTGGCCGCACTCGTGCACCGTCGCGTACAGGCAGGCCGGCAGCCAATCCTCCCAGACGCGCGTCGTCAGGCGCACATCGCTCGGTGCCGTGCCGCCGGTGAACGGATGCGTCGAGAGGTCCTGACGGCCATGCTCGAAATCGAAGCCGAGGTCCTCGAGCACCCGCAGCGAGAACGCGTACTGGCGGTCGCGATCGAAGCCCTGCTCGAGCACCGACACATCGGGCGCGGGCGCATCGAGCAGCGTCTGTGCGAACGGCACGAGACGATCGCGGAGCGAGCCGAGCAGCGGCTCAAGGCGCTCGAGACGCATGCCGGGCTCGAAATCGTCGAGCAGCGCGTCGTAGCGCGTGCCGTCGCCCTTCAGCAGATCGGCCTCCTCGACCTTGAGGCGCATCAGCTCTTCCAGGGCCGGCCGGTAATCCTCAAAGCGCTTCGTCTCGCGCGCGTGCTCCCACGCCTGGTTCGTGGCAGAGCGCTGCTGCGCCATCGCACGCACGAACGCCTCGGGCAGCTTCGTCGCCTTGTCGCGCGAGCGACGCGCCTCGCGCACCATCGCCTGCTGGGCGACCGTCAGGTCGGGCAGTGCAGCCGCGACCTCGATGGCCTCGCCATAGGCCGGATCCACGAGCCGCTGATGTGCGATCGCCGCCAACGTCGCGCCGTGATGGGCGCGGGCGCCGCGACCGCCGGGTGGGCACATCGTCTGCTCGTCCCAGCCGAGCAGGCCCATGATGCCGCCCAGGTCGCTCTGCTCGTTCATCCGCGCCTCGAAGGCGCCCCATGCGTCGGTCATCTGCCGCTCCTCGGTGTCACGCGGAGCCTAGCGGCGGAGCGTTGGAGCAGCGGGGCATGTCCCAAAGGGGTCAGACGTGTTTGGGACATGCCGATGCGATCTGTCTGCCGATGTCCGATTCCATGTCCCAAACACGTCTGACCCCTTTGGGACATGCCCTTCGATTCACGCGGGCAAAAAAAGTGGCGCCGCCTCCACCCGAAGGCGGAGACGGCGCCGCAAGACGCAGTTGATCAGTCGACCATCTCGACGTCGATCGCCTCGGGGCCCTTCTGGCCCTCGCGCGCCTCGAAGGTGACTTTTGCACCCTCGCGGAGCGTGCGGAAACCCGAACCCGCAACGCTGGTGTAGTGGACGAAGAGATCCTTGCCTCCGCCATCAGGGGCAATGAATCCATAGCCCTTTGCATCGGAGAACCACTTCACAACTCCGGTCGCCATGCGGCACCCGTCCTTCTCTAACGACCCAGTGCGCCGGGCCTCACGTCCCCCCAAACGGCGGGATGTCGACAACGGTAGCCGATTGCAACGGAAATTGCATCGGGCGCGTGCGAATTCGAACGAATTCGGCGGGCGGCGTTACATCCAGCCTTCGCCATCGGAGATCCCGATGACGCGGCCGCGCGGCACCAGCGCATCCTCGTCGAGGCCGCCGAAGGCGCCGCGATGGAAGATCAGCGGCTCACCCGGGGAGCTCTCGAAGTGGACGACCTCGCCGATCACCAGATCATGATCGCCGGCCGTGACGATGTCGAAGACCTCGCAGCGCATGATCGCGAGCGAGTGGCGCACGGAGTAGAAGCCGTGGGGATCAAGTACCGCATGGTCGTGCGGAAAGTCGCCACCGCGCTGCGCGAACGCGAGCGCCGCCTCCTGCTGCGTGCGGTGCAGGACGTTGACGGCCATCTTCTTGCTCTGCTTGATGCCGTCGAGCGTTCGCGTGCCGTGCGCCATCGAGACGAGCACGAGCAGCGGATCGAGCGACACGCTGGTGAACGAGTTCATCGTCATGCCCTGCGGCGCGCCGGCGTTGGACGTCGTGACGACGGTGACGCCCGTGGCGAACGCACCGACGGTGTCGCGGAACGCGCGGGACTCGTGCGAAAGGCCAGCCATGCGCGGAACACTACCGTGCCGTTACCGCGACGCGCCACCACCCTGCGTACCATGGCGAGCGTGGCGACTGCGCCCTCCAATCGGTTGATCAAGGCGCCACACGGCCTCCGCGCCGCCCAACTGTTCATCGCGGTCTCGGCCGTGCTCTACGGAACGCAGGGCGTGTTCGCCGCCGTGGCGTACGACCACGGCGCCTCGGTCGGCGTGCTGCTGGCCGTCCGCGCGTTCCTGTTCCTGCTGCTCGCGCTGTTTCTCCTCAACCCCGAACGCCGGGCGACGCTGCGTGGCCATCGCCGACCGGTCGTGATCGCGTGCTTCACGTCGATCGCCGGCCCCGCGCTGTACTTCGCCGCCGTGCAGCGGATGGACCCCGCGACGGTGACGCTGATTCTCTTCATCTATCCCGCCCTGACGGTGCTCGGCGCCGGCGCGCTCGGTCGCGTGCACCTGACCTGGCTTTCGCTCGGCGTGACCGCGATCACCCTGATCGGCGTCGCGCTCGCGATCGGCAGCCCCGTCGGGTCGATCGACATCCTCGGCGTGATCCTCACGCTGCTGTTCGCCTGCATCGTGGCGGGCTACTTCCTCGTCGCCGAGGAGGGACTCGAAGGTGTCGACCCGTTGGCGTGGCTCGGCGTAACCGTGCTCGCCGCGGCGGTCTTCCTGATCCCCGGTGGTCTCCTGCTCGGCGGGCATGACCTGCCTGACGTGACGGGCTGGATGGCACTGCTCGGCGTGGCGTTCATCTCGAGCATCGTCGCGTGCCTCTTCCAGACGATGGGCCTGATGCGTCTCGGCAGCGCCGCAACGGCACTCGTGGCGTCCATTGAGATCGCGACGGTGGTGATCCTCAGTTATGCCGTGCTGGACGAGCGCCCCGGGATCGTCTCGCTGATCGGCGCCGTGCTCGTGATCATCGGCGCGGCGCTTGCGCCGATCGCCGTCAAACGCAAGGTCGACACGGGCGGCTCATCGGTCAAGCCCGGCGCAGTCGCGTAGCGCGTTCCAGTCCGCGATCCGCGCTGCCTTGG
The DNA here is from genome assembly GCA_037133755.1 of Thermoleophilia bacterium. Lineage (GTDB taxonomy): Bacteria > Actinomycetota > Thermoleophilia > Gaiellales > F1-60-MAGs149 > F1-60-MAGs149. Next base: position 96,818 of record JBAXNN010000004.1, on the reverse strand, counting down.
CGGAGCCCGTGACCGGCTCGGGCCGGCCGCCGGAGATCGTGGCCGGGACGAAGCGGTAGCCGTCGATGCGCCGACCTGTCGCCGTCACCTCGACGACGCCGGTCTGGGCTGCGATCCCGCCGCCCGTGTAGAAGACGAAGTTGCCGAGGCCGTAGTCGACGAACGAGCGGTCGAGCATGCCGCCACCGAGCAGGATGTGCGCATGCGAGCCGATAATGATGTCCGCGCCGGCCTTGACGAGCCGCTCGGCGAGTGACACCTGGCGGTCCAGCGGACACGACTTCATCTCCTCGCCCCAGTGCAGGTAGACGACAACGGTGTCGCTCGTGCGGCGCGCCTTCATCACCTGTCGGACGAGTCGATCCTCCATGTCGTATTTGGCACTCGCCACGCCGGTCTGGCTGCCGCGCGCCTCCCACCAGGAGAGGAACTCCTCGTCGATCACCTGCGTCGCACCGATCACCGCGATGCGCTGACCCTTGACGGTCGTGCGCCACGGATGGAAGGCCTGCGCCTCGTTGAAGCCACCGCCGACGACGGGGAAGCCCTTCTTCTTGGCGGTGCGCAAGGTGTCTTCGAGGCCGACGGCGCCGTAGTCCATGCCGTGGTTGTTGGCGACCGTCACGACGTCGAGGCCGCTGCGCTTGAGGGCATCGAAGGCGCTCGCGGGCGCGCGGAAGAGGTACTGCTTATTCGGCGTCGGCGTACCGCGGTCGGTGACCGGCGTCTCGAGGTTGGCCATCGCGACATCGGCCTTGCGGAGCACGCCGCGGATCGGTGCGAAGACGGAGGCCGGCTCGGAGAGATACGAGCGGATCGGCTCCTCGAACATCACGTCGCCACCGAAGGCGAAGGTGACCGACTCGCCGCTGCCAAGGCGCTTCGGGAGCTTCGGCGGCGCGGCCTCGGTCGTGACGGGAGCCTCGGTGGTGGCAGGTGCCTCGGTCGAGACGGGAGGTGCGCTGGTTGTGGGAGCGGCCGCCGAGGCGTCGCTCGACGACGACCCACCGCAGGCCGCAGTGAGGGCACCGGCAAGCGCGAGCAGGACGACGACGGGCACGAGGCGCATGCCCCCATTGTTCCCCAGGTTCCGCAGCGTTCCTCGTCCGGGTACGCTGCCCACAATCGATTGCGAGGAGAACCGCATGCGCTGCGTCGTCTACACCGGAGCTGGAGGAAACGAGGTCGTTGCGTGCGAGGAGCGGCCCGATCCGATCTGCGGTGACGAGGAAGTGCTGATCCACGCGGCGTTTGCCGGCATCAACGGCGCCGACATCGCACAGCGCAAGGGCGCCTACCCGGCGCCGCCCGGCTGGCCGTCCGACATCCCGGGCCTCGAGGTCGCAGGCGTGATCGAGCAGGTTGGCTCGAAGGTGCGCAGCTGGAAGGTCGGCGACCGCGCCTATGGCCTCGTCGGTGGCGGCGGGCTCTCCGATCGCGTCGCCGTGCACGAGCGCTGCGTCGTGCACGTGCCGTCGCGCCTCGACGCGAAGGAGATCGCCGCGATTCCCGAGGTCTTCATCACCGCGCACGACGCCATCTCGACGCAGGCGGGACTCCGCCCCGGCGACACGCTGCTCGTCCACGGCGCCGCTGGTGGCGTCGGCTCGGCTGCTGTGCAGATCGGCGTCGCCTCCGGCGCAATCGTGATCGGCGTCTCGCGCCATGCCGAGGGCCGCAAGGCGATCGAGAGCTGGGGCGCGACCGCGATCGACGCGGATGGCTGGGTCGAGTCGGTGCTGGAGCTGACCGGCGGCCGTGGCGCCGACGTCATCCTCGAGCTCGTCGGTGCGCCGAACTTCGACGGCAACATGAAAGCGATCGCGCGGCTCGGCCGCCTCGCCATCGTCGGCATCGGCGCGGGCCAGAAGGTCGACATGCAGTTGCGCGACCTAATGACGAAGCGCGCCACGATCTTCGGCACCACGTTGCGAGCGCGCCCCATCGAGGAGAAGGCCGACGCGATCCAGCGCTTCCACCACGAGCTCGGGCCGCACCTTGACGCGGGCCGACTCAACCCGGTGATCGACCGCTCCTTCCCGTGGAACGAGGCGGCAGACGCCCTCGCCCACATGGAGGGCTCCGGCAAGGTCGGCAAGGTGCTGCTCGACTTCGCGTCGTAAGCGGTCGTACGGATCGAACATCCGTCCGTAAGGGAGGGCAGACAGGGGCCGACGAGAGGCCAACATGAACTTCCTGCTGCGCATCCCGCTTCCCTTCCCGCACCCAAACCGGCAGAATCAGAACGCATGCCCGACGACGCCGCCATCGACATCGACCTCACACGACGCGCACGAGCCGCGTATCGTGCGGGCGATCTTGAAACGGCGAAGAGGGCTGCCGCTCAGCTCTGGCTCCGCTACGAGAACCAGGCCATCCTCGCCTCGCGACGCGTGGCCCGCGGCGCTGAGAGGGACGACGTGCTGGGGTGCATCGGCATCCGCTTCACGAAGTGGGTCTACCACCGCGACGAGGATCCGCGGAACATGGTCGGCCTAATCAATCAGATGGCGAGCTACGCGTACGGCGACGTGCAGCGCACCGAGGCGCGGCAGGCGCCCACGATCGAGGAGATCGAGGACTCCCGCTACGACGAGGAGGAGCTCGACCTGATTCTCGACCGAGATCTGCTCGAGCGCCTCTACCCCGTGCTCAACGAGCGCGAGCGCCTGATCATCGACCGCACACTCGAGGGCATGAGCGATGGCGACATCGCGCGCGAGCTCGATGTCGACCCCAACAACCTCCACCAGATCCGCTGGCGGGCGCATAAGCGCCTGCGCACGGAGGCGGAGCGGCAAGAATTGGAGTTGTGATGGACGACCGCGAGATCCTCCTCGGCAATCTCCTTGCCGATGCCTGCGCTGCGCTTGATGCGCGCCAGCTCGACGCCTTCGACGCGATCGTCGAGCAGGCCGGCGATGATCGGCAGGAGCTGCTCGACATGGTCGAGGTGGCACTGTCGCTGCGTGGCCCGGTCGAGCCGAGCCCTGAGCTCGTGCAGCAGGCCGCGCTGTCACCGATGTTCGACGTGCGCCCCTGGGCGGAGATCCTCGAGTCCGCTCGCCTCGACGCGAGCATCAAGCGCCCGGCGCTGCTCGCCCAGCTGGCGGAGCGCCTCGGCATTCGTGACGAAGCGGCGCAGGAGCGCCTCAACGAGCGCTACCACGAGCTCGAGACCGGTCAGCTGGAACCCGCCCGCGTGCAGCCTGCACTGCTCGATGCGCTGGGCGACTTGCTTGGCGGGATCCGTGAGACGCTGGCTGCCACGCGCTTCAATCCGATTCCCGACCTTGGACCGTCGGCCGTGCTCAACCGCAGCGGCGACGTGCTCGACCTGAAGATGATGGTCGACGCGTCGACCATGGAGCCCGAGTCGACCACGGCGGCGGAGCGCATGGTCGACGACCTGTTCGGCGTCTAGTCCAGGCCCTCGTAGTCGCGCCGAATCGGGCGACGCGTGATGTAGCCGTAGTTGTAGAGCCGCCAGGCCATCGAGAGTGCTGAGACGTTGAAGCGCTCGGCCTGCGCCACGACATCGGCACCGTGCACATCGACGGCGGCGTGGATGCGGTCCTCGGGCATCAGGAGCTCGGCGGCGAAGCGGTTGGCTTCGCGCTCGCGGATCTCCTCGGGCGTCTTGGCCTTCTCGCGTGCGGCCGGCACGTAGTCGTGCGTACGCGTGACGACGAGGTCGGCGATGTCGTCCTTGTGCAGCTGCCAGTGCCCGACTTCGTGCGCGATCGTAAAACGGCGGCGCCGTGGCCAGACGACGCCCTCAGCCGCGTTGACGCTGATCTCACGCTCGCGGATCTTCAACATCCCCGACACGCCGTCCTCGAGCTGCGCGTCCTTGACGCGCAGCCCCAGAAACGACTCGGCGATGTCCTCGACCGGCACAATCTCGGCGCTTTCGAGTGGATACACGTCGGCATAGCGCGCAAGCAGGTCGCGCGCCGCCAGGATCTCGTGATCTTCCGTCACAGCCATGGCGCAGATGGTACCGCCTGCGCGCGCCACCCCGGCCCCAAATTGACCGTTTTCGCGCCATTCTGGATCCGGATCCAAATTGACCGTTTTCGCGCCATTCTGGATCCGGATCCAAATTGACCGTTTTCGCGCCATTCTGGATCCGGATCCAAATTGGCTGAACCAAATGGTTCACTGTTTTCCAGAACTGATCCATCTGCGACGGCAGATCGAATAGACTGCTGAGCCATGCGGAACGCGGAGCACATCGGCGGTCTCTACGACCGGCAATTCGAGCACGATGCCTGTGGTCTCGGCACGGTCGTGCACCTCGATGGCGTCGCGTCGCACTCGGTCGTCGACCAGGCCTTGACGGTGCTCGAGCGGCTCGACCACCGCGGGGCAACCGGCGCGGATCCGGAAACGGGTGATGGCGCCGGCATCCTGATCCAGATGCCTCACCGCTTCCTGGCGCGCGTCGCCGCAGAAGAGGGCATGGATCTGCCCGCCGCTGGCGATTACGGCGTCGGAATGGTGTTCCTCCCCCACGACGCCAGCACGCGCCTGCGCTGCTCGGAGATCGCCGTCCGCATCGTCGCCGAAGAAGGCCACCGTGCCGTCGGCTGGCGCGAGGTGCCCGTCGTCCCCGAGGCGATCGGCCCGCTCGCGCGCGAGACCGCCCCGCTCGTGCGCCAACTGATCATCGAGCGCCGCCACGGCTCGCTCGACGCGTTCGAGCGCAAGCTCTACGTGATCCGCCGCCGCATCCAGAAGGCCGTTAGCGCAGCGGGCGTTCGCGACGCCGAGTTCGCGATTACGAGCATGTCGGCCAAGACGGTGGTCTACAAGGGGCTGCTGCGCGCACCGCAGGTTCGCTCGTACTACCCCGATCTCTCCGACCCCGACGTCGAGTCGGCGCTCGCCCTCGTGCACTCGCGCTTCTCGACGAACACGCTCGGCACCTGGGACCTCGCACACCCGTTCAACATGATCGCCCACAACGGCGAGATCAACACGGTGCGCGGCAACGCCAACTGGCTGGCCGCCCGCGAGCCGCAGCTGCACAGCAAGCTGTTCGGCGGCGATCTGCAGAAGCTCTACCCCATCACCGAGGAGCGCTGGTCCGACTCGGCCAAGCTCGATGCCGCGCTCGAGCTGCTCGTGCAGGCCGGCCGGCCGCTCGAGCACGCGCTCGCAATGCTGATCCCGCCCGCGTGGAGCGACACGACGCTCGACATCGACGACGACGTCCGCGCGTTCTACGAGTACCACACCACGCTCGTCGAGCCGTGGGACGGTCCCGCCGCCGTGATTGCCACCGATGGCGACAAGGTCGTCGCCACGCTCGACCGCAACGGCCTCCGCCCCGGCCGCTGGCTGCGCACCAAGGACGGCATCTGCGTGCTGGCCTCGGAGATCGGCGTGCTCGACATCCCCGAGTCGGAGATCGTCGAGACGGGCCGCCTCGAGCCCGGCCGCATGCTGATGTTCGACACCGCCTCGGGCCGTGTCGTGCAGGACCGCGAGATCAAGCGCGTGCTTTCGCGGCAGCGCCCGTACCGCCAGTGGCTCAACCAGTACAAGCTGCACCTCGACGATCTCCGCCCCCAGCAGGGCGTGAGCATCGATGAGAGCGCGCTCCCGCTGCAGCACCGCATCTTCGGTTACACCCGCGAGGATCTCTCGCTGCTGCTCACGCCGATGGCCATGACCGGCGGCGAACCGATCGGCTCGATGGGCGACGACACGCCGCTGGCCGCACTGACGAGCCGCAACCGCCTGCTCCCGAGCTACTTCAAGCAGCAGTTCGCGCAGGTGACGAACCCGCCCGTCGATTCCGAGCGCGAGCGTCTCGTGATGAGCCTGCGCGTCGGCGTCGGCGCCATCGGCAACCTGCTGACCGAAACGCCGGAGCACTGCCGCCGCGTCACCACGCTGAGCCCGATCCTGACGAATGGCGAGCTCGAGAAGCTGCGCGCGCTCCGTCGCGAAGGGTTCCGCGCCGCCACGATCTCCACGCTCTACCCCGTTGCCGACGGCGAGAAGGGTCTTGCCAAGGCGCTCGAGATGGTGTCGCGTGAAGCCTCGCAGCTGGTCTGGAGCGGCACGACGATCCTGATCCTGTCGGATCGTGGAGCCGACGAGACGATGGCGCCGATCCCGCCGCTGCTTGCGACAGCCGCCGTCCACTCGCACCTGGTCCGCCAGGGTGCGCGCACGATGTGCGGCCTTGTCGTCGAGTCAGGCGAGCCGCGCGAGACCATGCACATGGCGCTGCTGATCGGCTACGGCGCCTCCGCCGTCAACCCGTACGTCGCCCTCGAGACACTGCGCGACCTGCACGCCAAGGGCGAGCTCGGCGACCTCGAGCTCGGCGAGGCCCGCAAGCGCTACATCCAGGCGCTGGGCAAGGGTCTGCTCAAGATCTGTTCCAAGATGGGCATCTCGACGATCCAGAGCTATCGCGGCTCGCAGATCTTCGAGGCCGTCGGCCTTGGCCGCACACTCGTCGACCGCTACTTCCCCGGCACAATCTCGCGCGTCGGCGGCCTTGAGCTCGTCGACATCGCCGACGAGATCCGCGAGCGCTACGAGCTCGACGTTGAGGAGTTGCAGCCCGAGGACATCCTCGACGCCGGCGGCGAGTACCAGTACCGCATCGGCGGCGAGCGCCACGCCTGGCGCCCCGACTCCATTGTGCACCTGCAGCGCGCCGTGCGCGACGATGCCTACGAGAGCTACCGCGCCTTCGCCGACGAGATCGACGCCGGCACCGATCGCGCGATCGCACTGCGCGACGTGCTGGAGCTCGTCCCCGCCGGACCGCCGATTCCGCTCGACGAGGTCGAGCCGTCGAGCGAGATCGTTAAGCGCTTTGTCACGGGCGCAATGAGTATGGGCTCAATCTCCCGCGAGGCGCACGAGACGCTGGCGATCGCGATGAACCGCATCGGCGGCCGCTCCAATACGGGCGAAGGCGGCGAGGACCCCACACGCTCGATCCCCGACGCGAACGGCGATCTGCGTCGCTCCGCGATCAAGCAGGTCGCGTCGGGCCGCTTCGGTGTGACCACGCCGTACCTCGTCGACGCCGACCAGATCCAGATCAAGATGGCGCAGGGCGCAAAGCCCGGCGAGGGCGGCCAGCTGCCGGGCCACAAGGTCGACGACTACATCGCGCGGCTGCGTCACTCCACGCCGGGCGTCGGCCTGATCAGCCCGCCGCCGCACCACGACATCTACTCGATCGAGGATCTCGCCCAGCTGATCCACGACCTCAAGTGCGTCAACCCGCTCGCCGACATCTCGGTCAAGCTCGTCGCCGAGGCCGGCGTCGGCACCGTCGCCGCTGGCGTCGCGAAGGCGAAGGCCGAGCACATCGTGATCTCGGGCCACGACGGCGGCACGGGCGCCTCGCCGCTGTCGAGCCTCAAGTACGCGGGCCTGCCGTGGGAGATGGGCCTCGCCGAGGCACACGAGGTGCTTGTGATGAACGACCTGCGCGGCCAGGTGACGCTCCAGGTCGACGGTGGTCTGCGGACGGGCCGCGACGTGCTGATCGGCGCGCTGCTCGGCGCCGAGGAGTTCGGCTTCTCCACCGCCCCGCTGATCGCGGCGGGCTGCATCATGATGCGCGTCTGCCATCTCAACACCTGCCCGGTCGGCATCGCGACGCAGGACCCGGTGCTGCGCGAGCGCTTCCGCGGCACGCCGGACCAGATCGTCCGCTACTTCCTGTTCGTCGCCGAGCACCTGCGCGAGTTGATGGCCGAGCTGGGCATCCGCTCGGTCAACGACCTGATTGGCCGTCGCGACCTGCTCCGCGAGCGCACCGAGCGCCCGATCTGGCTCGAGAGCCTCGACCTCTCGCCGATCCTGGCGCATCCGCGGGCCGCCGGCGAGCCGGCACCGGTCCGCCAATTCCCGCAGGACCACGCACTGGACGACAAGATCGATCCCGCGATCATCATCGAGGCCGAGCCCGCGCTGGCCAAGGGCGCGCCGATCGTGATCGAGCGCCAGATCCAGAACATCAATCGCACGTTCGGCGCGATGCTGGCCGGCGAGGTCGCCCGCCGCGTGGGCCCCGAGGGCCTGCCCGACGGCACGATCACGCTCAAGGTCCATGGCGCCGGCGGCCAGAGCTTCGGCGCGTTCGCGATGACGGGCACCGATATCGAGCTGACTGGCCCCGTCAACGACTACTGCGGCAAGGGCCTCTCCGGCGGGCGCATCGTCGTGCGCGCCGCCGACGACGCGGGCTACGACGTGTCGCACTCAACGTACGTCGGCAACGTGGCGCTCTACGGCGCCACAAGCGGCCAGGCCTTCTTGCGCGGCCGCGCCGGCGAGCGCTTCTGCGTGCGCAACTCGGGCGCCACCGCCGTCGTCGAGGGCGTCGGCGACCACGGCTGCGAGTACATGACAGGCGGCGTCGCCGTGATCCTGGGCCCAACCGGCCGCAACTTCGCGGCGGGCATGTCGGGTGGCACGGCGTTCGTGCTCGACGACGACGGCCTGTTCGACAAGCGCGTCAACCCCGCCAGCGTCTCGCTTGAGCCCGTCGAGAGCGTCGAGGACCGCGAGTTGCTGAAGGGCTTGCTCGAGGAGCACGCGGCACGCACCGACTCGCCGATCGCCGCCGCGCTGCTGAAGGATTGGACCGGCGCCCTCAAGCGCTTCGTGAAGGTGATGCCGGATGACTACGCGCGCGTGCTCGCCGAGCGCGCGGCTAAGGACGAAGAGGCGGCGATCGCCGGTGACTGATCCCAAGGGCTTTCTGCAGATCCAGCGGCGCGTCACGCCGTACCGCCCCGTTGAGGAGCGCCTCAAGGACTACGCGTTCGTCGCCCCCGAGGCCGAGGTTGGTCTCGTGCGCGAGCAGGCGCGGCGCTGCATGGGCTGCGGCGTGCCGTTCTGCCACACGGGCTGCCCGCTCGGCAACCTGATCCCCGAGTGGAACGACCTCGTCGAGCGCGACCACTTCCGCGACGCCATCGATCGCCTGCACGCCACGAACAACTTCCCCGAGTTCACCGGCGCCGTCTGCCCCGCCCCGTGCGAGGAGGCGTGCGTGCTGGCCCTCGAAGACGACCCCGTAACGATCAAGCAGGTCGAGCTGAAGATCATCGAGGAGGCGTTCGAGCAGGGCTGGGTCACCCCGCAGCCTGCCGAGAAGAAGACGGGCAAGCGCGTCGCGGTGATCGGCTCTGGCCCCGCCGGCCTCGCCGCCGCGCAGCAGCTGGTCCGCGCCGGCCACGGCGTCACCGTCTTCGAGCGCGACGACCGCCTCGGCGGCCTGCTGCGCTACGGCATCCCCGACTTCAAGCTCGACAAGATGACGATCGACCGCCGCCTGGAGCAGCTCGAGGCCGAGGGCGTCGAGTTCGCCACCGGCGTCGAGGTCGGCCGCGATCTCACGATGGACGAGCTGCAGAGCGGCGTCGACGCCGTGATCCTCGCCACGGGCGCCCAGCGCCACCGCGACCTCTATCTGGCCGGCCGCGAGCTGGCGGGCATCGAGTACGCCATGCCGTACCTGATCCAGCAGAACCGCCGTGCCGCGGGCCTGCCGATCGAGGGACCGGAGATCACCGCCAAGGGCAAGCGCGTCGCGATCCTCGGCGGCGGCGACACGAGCGCCGACTGCCTCGGCAACGCGCTGCGCGAGGGCGCCATCGAGGTGCACGAGATCGCGCACGGCCCTACGCCGCCCAACGAGCGCAACCCCCAGAAGACGTGGCCCGAATGGCCCGTCGTGCTGCGCACCTACGCGGCGCACCAAGAGGGCGGCCAGCGCGAGTGGCAGTTCGTCACCGACGGCTTCGAGGGCAAGGACGGCCACGTCACGCATCTCGTCGGCCACAAGGTCGACTTCCCGGGTTACGAAGAGACGGGTATCCGCAAGCCGGTGCCCGCCAAGGGCGGCGAGGTGACCCTCGAGGTCGACCTCGTCCTGCTCGCGATCGGCTTTACCGGCACGCAGGAGGACGACGTCTACGCCCAGTCCGGAGCCGCGATCGGCGAGCGCGGAACGGTCGAGGTGGACGGTACGTACGCGACCGCCACCCCGGGCGTCTTCGCCTGTGGCGACGCCGTGCGTGGTGCCGATCTTGTCGTGACGGCGATTGCCGACGGCCGCAAGTGCGCCGCCGCGGTCCACAGCGCCCTCATCCACTGAGTCGCGGAGTCAGTGGCTCCCGAGAGTGATCTGCACAATCACGACGATCCCGTACTCGTCACCCCCGGCCGGACCGATCCAGCGCGGGTTGAACTGGTAGTCGATCCGCGCCGCGCCACTCACCTCGTAGTGGATCGAACGCGAGAAGCCGGACTCCAGCGGACGTCCGCGCGCGCCCCGCAGCACCGTGGCGCTGTTGATGCGAGGCGGCCGTCCGGGCTCAACGGCGACGTGATCCCAGAACTGCTGCGCGGATGCAGCGCCCACGCGGTCGCGCAATCGCTCCCAGGCATCGTGCAGTTGGTAGTGAATAAGCACGCGGAAGCGCGGCGCGAAGGGTGGTCGCCCACCGGGCCGTCGGGCAGGCATCCAGGGGTGGTGCGCCCCAGTCGCCGGCGGATTCATGGCGCAGCGTCTACCGGGCGCTCAACCTCCGTATAGCTCCCCGGCTCGAAGCCGGCGGCAAGACGTGCGTTCAGCTGCTCGTCGTACGGCAGTCGCGCCGTGACCTCCCATTCGTAGAGGAGGATCCGCAGCGGTGTGGGATCAGACGTGCGACCGGCCTCGTCGAACGCGGCAGCTACCTCCTCCGCAAACGTCGCCCGGTCGTCGGCATCGAGCCGATTGACCCAGCGAAGCGCTTCGACCGTGACGTCGGTTCCTCCCGCGAGCTCACGCCACGCGCGCATCGCCGCGACCAGCATGGTCTCCATTGCCAGGCGATCGACCGTCTGCTCGAGGACGCGTTCCGGCACGAGGACCATCGACGTGCCATCAGTGTCGACGATGCGCGCTCCCGAGAGGCGCGCCGCATCAAGGACCTCACGACCGCGGCGATTGAGATCACTGGCGCGGTAGATGCGGTCTGTGGTAACTAACGCGGGAGGATTCATGAATTCGAAAGATAGCACAACAAATATGTCGAATACTTGAGAGTCGCAGGAGTGGTCGACTGTACGCCTGATTCGATGCGAGATCGGCTATTCCGGCCGATGCCGCCGAATACCCATGGTGTTGGCACGATTACCCCACTGAAGTCTCCCCCGGAGGAACCTATGTCCAGCCCCGTCAAGGTCGTCGTCACCGGCGCCGCAGGCCAGATCGGCTACGCACTCGTCTACCGCATCGCCAGCGGCCAGATGCTCGGTCCCGATACGAAGGTCGAGCTGCGCCTGCTCGAGGTTCCGCAGGCTCGCGGCGCGCTTGACGGCGTGGCGATGGAGCTCGACGACTGCGCCTTCCCGCTGCTGTCGAACATCGTCTGCACCGACGACCCGAACGAGGCGTTCAACGGCGCCAATGTCGGGCTGCTCGTCGGCGCCCGCCCGCGCACGAAGGGCATGGAGCGCGGCGATCTGCTCGAGGCCAACGGCGCGATCTTCACGGTCCAGGGCAAGGCGATCAACGACAACGCCGCTGATGACGTGAAGATCCTCGTCGTCGGCAACCCGGCCAACACGAACGCGATGATCGCGATGAACTCCGCGCCGGACGTGCCGCGCGAGCGCTTCACCGCGATGATGCGCCTCGACCACAACCGCGCGCTGACGCAGGTCGCCCAGAAGACGGGCGCCAGCGTCTCCGACGTGAAGAACATGACCATCTGGGGCAACCACTCGGCTACCCAGTACCCGGACGTCGTCCACGCCAAGGTCGCCGGCAAGAGCGCCTGGGAGACCATCGCCGACGAGGCGTGGGTCGCCGACACGTTCATCCCGACCGTGCAGAAGCGCGGCGCGGCGATCATCGAGGCGCGCGGCGCCTCGTCGGCCGCCTCGGCTGCGAACGCCGCCATCGATCACATGCATGACTGGGTGCTCGGCACGCCGGAGGGCGACTGGGTCTCGATGGGTGTCGCCGTCGATGGCCAGTACGGCATCGAGAAGGGCATCATCTGCGGCCTGCCGTGCGTCGCGAAGAACGGTGAGTGGAGCGTCGTCGAGGGCCTCGAGCTCGACGCGTTCAGCAAGCCGCGCATCGACGCCTCGGTCGCCGAGCTCCGCGAGGAGTACGACGCCGTCAAGGAGCTCGGCCTGATCTAGGCCGCTCGAAGTCGGGCCCGTCTCCCTCCGGGGAGGCGGGCCTGTTTTCGTTGAAGCGGGATGCGGAATGGCCTCGACAGGTACCGCTCCAGTTGTCCCTCACCTACGTCAGTGACGTGTGCGACCTGCGACCACCGTCACGCGCGTACCACCGTCTGGTGCGACGTTGAGTTCCCACCAACCCCCCACGGCGTCCAGCCAGGAGTTGATCGTGGCGGTGCCCGTACCCGGTTCTGCATTCGTGTCCGGCGGCATGCCATCGGACGTCATCTCGAGACGGACGCGCCCGTCATCGAGCTGCGCAACCGCAACCTGTACGGCCGTCGCCCGCGCATGCTTCAACGCATTGAGCAACACCTGCTCGACGATGCGGTAGAGCGCGAGTGCGATCTCGTCCTGCTCTCCGACTGGTCGAAACCGCTCGACGATCGATTCTGCGACATCGAAGGTGACGGGCATCACGTCCGCATAGAGCGCGGCGAGTTCCTCGAGTGCCTGCAGAAGTCCAATGTCATCGATGTTCGGCGCGAGTACACGGCCGAGTGCGCGGACGCGTACCTCGCGCACGCTCTCGATCTCGTCGATCGACGCATCGAACAGCACCCGATCGTCCTCGTCGAGACGATCGCGCAGCGCCTCGAGACGCACGACGGAGCGCAGCAATGCAGCCTGTACATCATCGTGGAGCGTGCGAGATGCCTCGGCACGCACCTTCTCCTCCGCAGCAAGGAGCAGCGAGCGCTCTGACCGCACCAGTTCGAGGCGCTCGGCCAGCATCGTCTCTTGGCGCGCGAGCCGCGCGCGCACCGAGGCGAGCACACCGTTGCCGATGAACAGCACGAGCAAGACGACAGGAATCGACAGGACAAACCGGACGGAAATCGGCGGCAGGGTGCCGCGAAGGTTGTCGTCGACGGTCACCTGCGTCGCAACGACAATGAACAGCGTGATCAGCGCGCTGGCGATGAACAGCGTGACGACGTACGCGAGGCGACTCTCGTCGACCGGTCGCACCCTTGCGGACAAGGCGACGAGAATCCGCAGGACGACGTAGATGATCAGACACGTGACGATGATGCTCGCCCACTGCGGCAGCACGGCGGAGAAATATGCGCCCACCGTCTTGTTGCCAACCTGCGTGCGTGATCCTACGCTGACGAAGAGGCCGTAGATCGCGATCAGCGCGAGCGCACTCGGATAGATCGGCCAAGGGCCGGCCAAGGTGCGTCCGAGACTCTGGAGAACCCGCCCGATGCTGCTCGGAACCCGCCTCACGGGCGCTGGGCGAGCTCGGTGGTTCCCGCACTCAGTCGCATGAATTCGAGGACCGCGACAGTTCGGAGATCCGTCCCCTCACCGGGCTCCGGCACGAGCACGCGGTACGCCTGAGAGAGTTCGCGACGCACCGAGACATGTGCCATGTGCAAACGCTCGGCGATGGCCTTTGCGTCATAGCCGGCGGCAGCAAGCGCCATGACTTGCCGCTGCCGGCGGGAGAGACGGCCGAGCGGCGAATCGTCGAATCCTTCCCGTGCGTCTGCGGTGCCGAAATCCACGCCTCCAGCAACCGTGCGCTCAATGACCGCCGCGAAATGCGTGATGTCGAGCTTGCCGTGCTTCTGCACGAACGACCAGCTGTGCCGCTCCTTAGCGGGGACGACGTTCTCGACGCGAGGCACCGAGTGCTGCGAGAAGATCACGATCGGTAGCTCCGGCTGCACGGCGCGCAACGCGAGGCCGAGATCGATGCCGTTGATCTGCCCTGCCCCGAGGTTGAGATCGAGGAGCGCCACATCTACCTCGGTACCGCTGATCATGCTCATCGCATCGCGCGCATTCGCACAGGGCATGACGGCCCGGACCATGCCCAAGTGCGAAAGCTTCGTCGCGAAGAGGTCGCGCAGCACCGGATCGTCCTCGACATACAGGATGCGGAGGTGCTTGGCCGGCGGTGCTGTGACGGATGGCATCGAAGCGGTTCCCATGACCGTGCGACGGTCGGTGACAAGCCGATCATTCCAGCGAGGCGGTACGATCTCCACCCCGCGATGCTGATCACGTTACACGTGTAGCAATTTGCAGGGCGGATGCACCGCGAACGACGTCAGGCGTCCCAGGCGGCGTCGCACAGCACGCGCGCCTGCGCGAGCGGGACGACGAGGGCGTCAGCCGAGTCGGCGACGAGCGTGACGTGCGCGAGCTTGCGGCCCGTGCGCGGCGCCTTGCCGTAGGTGTGCACCGACGCGCCGGGGATGGCGAGCAGCGCGGCGAGGTCGGGCTCCGTGCCGACGATGTTGACCATCGCGGCGACGCCGCGTGCGCTCGGGTCGCCGAGCGGGAGGCCGAGCACACCGCGAACGTGGTTCTCGAACTGGCTCGTGACGGCGCCCTCGATCGACCAGTGGCCCGAGTTGTGGACGCGCGGGGCGATCTCGTTGGCGACGATGCCGTCGGGCGTATCGAACAGCTCGACGCAGAGCACGCCGATGTGGTCGAGCGCCTCGGCGACGGCGACGCCGACGGCCTGGGCGAGCTCGGCCTGGTCGGACGCGAGGTCAGGTGCGGGCGCGAGCGTGCAGGCGAGGATGCCGCCCTTGTGCTCGTTCTCGACGGGCGGGTAGACGGCGAGCGAGCCGTCAGTACCACGCGCCACCACGACCGAGAGCTCGCGGGTGAAGGTGACGAGGCCCTCGTAGATGAGGTCGGTGCCGCCGAGCTCGGCGATGGCAGCCGGCAGCTCATCGGCGGTCTTCACGCGCACCTGGCCCTTGCCGTCGTAGCCGAGGCGGCGCGTCTTGAGGATGCCCGGCGCGCCGACCGTCTCGAGTGCCGCAGCAGCGTCGTCGGCCGAGTCGATCAGGGCGTACGGGGCGACCGTGATGCCAAGCCCGGCCATGAGTTCCTTCTCGCGCGCGCGGTCCTGCGTGATCGTGAGCGACGCGGGGAACGGCAGCACCGGCACGCCGTGCTCGGCGAGGCGCGTGACGGCGGCGGCCGGGACGTTCTCGAACTCGTACGTGACGACGTCGGCGCCCCTACTGACCTCGTCGAGGCCCGCTGGGTCGTCGTACGCCGCGATGACGTGATCGGCAATGCGCCCCGCGGCACAATCGGGCGACGGGTCGAGCACGGCGACGGAGACGCCGAGCGGCTCGGCGGCCTGCGCGAGCATCCAGGCCAGCTGGCCGCCACCGAGGATGCCGAGGCGCATCAGGCCTCGCGCGGGTCGGGCCCGGCCAGCACGTCGGCCGTCTGCTTCGCGCGGTGCGCGCGCACGGCGTCCATGATCTCCGGGCGCTTGGCCCCGACGATCGAGGCGGCGAGCAGGCCGGCGTTGATCGAGCCGGCGCGGCCGATGGCGAGCGTGCCGACGGGGATGCCCGCGGGCATCTGCGCGATCGAGAGCAGCGAGTCGAGGCCCTTCAGCGCCTTCGACTCGACCGGCACGCCGAGCACGGGCAGCGCGGTCTTCGAGGCGCACATGCCGGGCAGGTGCGCGGCGCCGCCAGCACCGGCGATGATCACCTCGATACCACGACCCTCGGCCGCCTCGGCGTACGCGAACAGCTTGTCGGGCGTGCGATGGGCGGAGACGACCTCGGTCTCGTACGGCACGCCAAGCGCTTCGAGCGTCTCGCAGGCGTGGCGCATGGTCTCCCAATCGGACTTCGAGCCCATGATGACGCCGACGATCGGTTCGCTCATGCCGCCACCCTACCCCGCGAGCTCCCGTGCCTTGGCGCGCAGCGCCTCGGCCGCCTTGGCGTCGGCGGCGACGACCTCCTCCGCCCAGCGGCGCACCTCGGCGCTGCGGGCGGCGACGTCGTCGCACATCGCGCGCACCTGGTCGGCGTCGGACGAGCCGGTCTGCGGGCGCAGCGCGGCACAGGCGGCCGGGTCAAGCGCCGCGGCGAGCTCGGCCTCGTCGACCACGATCTCGGCACCGGCGACCTCGTTGGCCGCGGCAGCGATGCGCGCCGCGTCGATCTCTCCCCCGTACTCGACCTGGTCGCGCACGACGCGGCCGATCACGTGATGGGCGGTGCGGTAGTCGAGCGCCGTCGTCTGCGCCAGCATGTCGGCGACGTCGGCGGCGGTGACGAACGCCTCGCGGGCGCTCTGCTCCATGCGCTCGGCGTTGACCGTCATGCCGCGCGCCACGGCGGCGGCGAGCTGCGCGCTGCGCTCGGCCTCGGCCAGCGAGCGCGGGATCAGCCCGTTGAGCAGGTGGAAGTGGTCGGTGCGCGCCGCGCCCGTGTGCATCGTCGTGAGCGCCGCGGTGAGATCGCCCGTCGCCTGCCCGGCCCAGGTGCGCAGCACGGCGAGCGAGTACGGATTCTTCTTCTGCGGCATCAGCGCGGAGACGCGGCTGTGCGTGTCGTCGAGCTCGACCCAGCCGAACTCCTGGCTGCACCAGATCTCGAGATCCTGGGCAAACTGGCTGATCGACGTGGCGCCGATCGCGAAGCCGCTGAGCACCACGAGGTACGGATCGGACTGCCACATCGCATCCTTGGCGTGCACCTCGACCTTGCCGTGGCCAAGCAGTTCGGCGAGGCGCTCGCGATCGAGCGGCCAGCGCGAGCCGGCGCTGCCACCCACGCCCGCGACGCTGCCGGCGAAGTCGCCCTGCACGCGGCGATAGCGCTCGGCGCTGCGCAGCACGGGATAGGCCCAGGTCAGCAGCAGATGTCCGACCGTGGTGGGCTGCGCAGGCTGCAGATAGGTGTAGTCGGCGGCGAGCGCACCCGCCAGCGGTTTGGCCTGCGCGGCGAGCGCGGCGCTGAAGTCGCTGAAGGCCGCCGCGTTGCGCGCCATGCCCTCGGCGACGATCAGCCGCAGCGCCACGCGAAACGGCTCGCGGCGCGGACGGCCGGCGCTGAGCCAGCCAGCGGCGCTCGAGCCCACGCGTGCGGTCAGCTCCTTCTCGCGGTTCTGGAAGGCATCGCCGACCGACGGATCCCAAGGGAACTCGTTCGCCGGAATCGCATCGAGCTCGAGCAGGCCGCGCAGCAACTCGGCACCGCGCTCCCTGTCGAGCCCGCCGCCCTCGATCAGGGCAATCGAATGGGCGAGGTCGGAACGCGAAAGCGCGTCGGCGAGCGCAGGGCCAGCCGCGGCCTCTGCGCCATAGCCCGCGCGGACGAGCTCGTCCGACGGACCAGCCGCCAGGCGCCCACCCACTCCGAGATGACCGTCAGCCACCCCCGTAGGGTAGCGGTCGCGCAGGGCTCAACCGGTCAGACGAGCATCCACGCTGCGTTCCAGCCCCGTTTGTACGGTGGGGCTCGCACTCGACGGACGGACCTAGGAGCGCACGCTGGGGTGTCACGCCTGTAGAGTCTCAACGAATATTCAGAAACGTAGCAATGTTCATAGGTACTTGTAATTCGGTTTAGGAACAAGAAAGTAGAACCCGATGACGACTCCCAAGCCCGGCAGAAAAGACGCGTACATGCTTCGCGCCCGCGCCCGCTACTTGCGCGCTGCGGAAGAGGTCATCGCCACCACCGGCCCCGACGCAACGATAGAGCAGTTCGCCCTGCACGCGGACGTCGCAATCGCCACGCTCTACAAGCACTTCGGCTCGAAGGAAGGCCTCATCAAGGCGGCGATGCTGGACGCCGCACAGAAGTGGGAGGCTTGGCAGTTTGACGTCCTCAGCCACGTCAGCGACCCGCTTGAAAACCTCGCACTCGGCCTCCGCCTCGCCCACCGGATTTGTGTCACCCACCCGACGATCGCGGTGGTCTTGCTCCGCGGACGGGCCGCCGGCTATTTCGAGCCGAGGGACATGGGCCTGACATTCTTTACCCACGCTCGCGCGCTCGCCGACGCAGGCATCATCAGCGGCGATGATCTCGAACTCCGCTGCCAGTGCGTGGTCAGTGCCGTGGCAGCAGAGGGCGCCCGGCAAATCGTCGGCGGCGCCGACCCAGAGGACGGTGACAAGGTGGTCGAGCTGGTGCTGCCCCTGCTCGGCATCACACCTGCCAAGGCCAAGGCCCTCGCGCACTCTGAACTACCCGAGTTGCCACTGCCGGTCCGGTAGCCGGCTGTGGCGAAGCGTCCCCGCTAGGGTTCTGGCATGCGCCTCAACGTCCATCGCCTCGGCACCCCTGGCGCCCGCCCGCTGCTCGCCATCCATGGCGTCACCGGCCACGGTCTCCGTTTTCGCGACTTCGTCGAGCTCGCCGCGCCCGACCGCGATGTGTTCTCCGTTGACCTGCGCGGCCACGGCCGTTCGGGCTGGGAGCCGCCGTGGGACGTGATCACCCACCTCGATGACATCCTCGAGACGCTCGAAGCCGAGGGCCTCGACGAGTCGATCGACGTGATGGGCCACTCGTTCGGCGGCCTGTTGGCGCTGTCGCTCGTGGCCCTCGCGCCCGAGCTGGTGCAGCGCGCCGTGCTGATCGACCCTGCCATTGCCCTGCCGGCGGAGTACTGCGCCGATCGCGCGCGCGACACGATTGCCTCGACGGGGTGGGACTCGCCCGAGGCCGCGATCGCCGATCGCAAGACCAGCGTGGCCGAGAGCGGGCATCGCTTCATCGCCGCCGAGGTCGAGGAGCACGTCGTACTCGGCGACGACGGGCGCTGGCGCCCGCGCTGCTCGCAGGCTGCGGCCGTGACGGCGTGGAGCGAGATGGCCCACGCCGCACCGCCAATCGAAGAAGTCCGCCCCGTACTGATCCTGCGCGCTGCGCGCGACAACTACGTGCAGGAAGAGACGCTGCTCGTACCGCTACGCGAGGCACTCGGCGACGAGCTTGAGGTCGTCGATATCGACTCGGCGCACATGATCTACTGGGAGCAGCCCGAGGCCGCCGCGGCGGAGATCCGCCGCTTCCTCAGCTGACGCTGTCGCGATCGGCCAGCACCTCGGCGAGCAGCCAGTTGGCGGTCTCGCCCTCAAGGTGGATGGCGTCCATGTCGGCGGTATCTTGCGGCCGCTGCAGGCGAAGCCAGTCGCGACCGCCGCGCCCCGAGGGGATCAGGCCGGCGAGGTAGAACCCTTCACGGCGAAGCGCCTGGAGCGCGGCGTCGTTCGG
This sequence comes from Thermoleophilia bacterium, assembly GCA_037133755.1. Lineage (GTDB taxonomy): Bacteria > Actinomycetota > Thermoleophilia > Gaiellales > F1-60-MAGs149 > F1-60-MAGs149. The sequence goes on along the minus strand of JBAXNN010000004.1, from coordinate 77,571 downwards.
GCACGAGAGATCGATATCGGCGTAGAGCGTGCCGGCCTGACGGGCCTCCTCCGACCACAGCATCCGCTCGACGCGCGTGGCATCGAGCTCGCCCGAGAGGTAGATGAACGTGACGTCACCTTCGGCGGAGTACTCCAATTGCTCCGTCAGCTCGAGGGGCGTTGCGTCGCGCACGGGGGTGATCGTGAAGCCGGCTTCGGTAGCGAGGCGCTTGATGACCTTGGCATAGCGCTCCGGCGGCGCGCCGCTGATTGTCGGTTGCGAAACGAGCGGCATGACGGAGTTGAGCAGCGCGCCGCGCCCAGCCGGGGCTGCGCCAGAGTCGGCTTGGGCCTGCGCCATCGCGGCCGGCGCGGCGCCGATCAGCAACGCCGACGGCTTGTAGCCGCTCTTGAATTCGGAGCGCTGGCTGTAGATGTGTGCAGTGGTCGCCTGGCCAAAGAGCGCGGGCAGGCCGATGCGCCGGGCGCGCCCGACCGTGACGTCGAACATGCGATCGAAGAGGCCCAGGCCACGCCACTCGTGCGCGATCACTGCCACGCCCGACTCGGCAGCCTCGCCGGGCGCCCCGCAGAGCAGCGCGTGGTGGCCGATGATCTCGTCGCCGACGCACGCGACGGTGCTCGAGACGTGGCCGTTGCGCATGGCCTCCTCGATCCAGATCGGTCGATAGAAGTCACCGTGGACATAGCCGAGGCCGTACCCGCGATAGAGCAGCTGCGCGATCGCAACGGCATCGTCGGCTGTCGCGTCGCGGATCACGATGTCGTCGACCGCACCGGAGCGCACGCGCTCCTCGTCGGCGGCACCATCGACCACGGGCGCGATGACGATGCCATGGTCGACGGGCACGCGCAGGACTAGGCGCTTGCCGTCCCCGGCGAGATTGATCAGGCGCGCGTCGGGATCGATCACCGCCGCGTCTTCGAGGCCCGCCGGAAGAGGACCATACGATCCGCCCGCCACGCGAAACGGTCGCCCCCAGTCCTGGACGACGACCTGGATGCCCGCCTGGTCGAGCTCGAGGCTCAACTCGACATCACCCTTGCCGCGCCCCTCGTACGACTGCTCGACGCTGAAGGCCACGAGACAGCGCACGGCCTGCTGGATGCGCGCGACGTCAGCGGCGGCAATGCCCGCCTCCTGCGCGAAGCCGGTCGCCACGGTGTCGGCGAGCACGAGTGCGCTGGGCGAGGCGGGAAGGGTAAGCGTGGCGCGTCCGAGCATGCAGAAACTCTAAAGCGTCACGTGCAGGTGGCCCGCTGACACGATGGGCCCGGGCCCACCATGTCAGTACACGTTCCGCATGATGAAACCATCCCTCGCGAGGCCAATGCCCGCCTCAGCGTGACGAATACGTATTCGTCACGCGCGTGTGACGGAAGTGCAACCGAGCGTCCATGCGAGCCGACCGGCGGCGCGGTCGAGAGCGCCCCAGGCCGACCGACCTTCCCAGTGCATGGCGAGGATGCGCAGCTCGCCTGCTTTGCGATCGGTCTTCACGTCGGCACGGCCGATGATGCGATCGCCGTGGAGCAACGGCAGCACGTAGTACCCCCACTTGCGCTTCGCCTGCGGGACGTAGATCTCGAGGGCGTGGCGGAAGCTGAATAGGCGGTCGGTCTCGTCGCGATCCCAGATCAAGTTGTCGAACGGGCAGAGCAGGACGGCAGCCGTCGGCCGGGCGGGCAGCTGCCCAAGCGTGGCGGGCTCCACTACCGCGGCGTGCTCTCCCACCTGAACGCCGGCGAGCTCGCCGGCTGCGATGAGGTCATCGACGGCAAGTGCAACGTCGCGCGACTGGCCGGTGAGGCGGTAGTAGTCGACGATGCCGCGCCGCGTGACGATGCCGCGAGCGCGGACCGTGCGGACGATGCGGTGGCGCAAAATCGCGTCGGCGTCGGTGATCGGCTCGAGCTGCGCCGGCGTGTACAGCCGCTCGGGGAGGTCGTAGACGCGCGTGAAGCCCTTGCGCTCGCGCACGGCGAGCTGGCCGATCGCGAACAGCGATTCGATCACCTGCTTGGCCGACGACCACTCCCACCAGCCCGGCGTGCCGGCACCGCCGAAATCTGCCGCCGTGATTGGGGCGTCCTGCGCGCGCGCCATCACCTCGCGCGCCAGCTTGGGGTGCTCCTGCAGCACCGGACCCCACCAGCGGTGCTCGGTCGCCGCAACCATGGCGGCGCGAAACCACGGCAGCTCGTCGGCAGGGATGAAGCACGCCTCGTGCGCCCAGACCTCTGCGATGCGACCCTCGCGGCGCAGGCCGTTGAGCGTGCCGGCGGGAATCCTCCCCACGCGGCTGGCGAGCGTGAGGCGATGCGCCCGCGCCACGGTCATCACCGAGTCGATCTGGACGCAGCCGAGCTGATCGATACAGGCGTGGACGTCGTCGGGCGTGGCCACGCGGTTGCGCGCGGCAAAGCCTTGTCGCGCGACGGCGATCCGGCGTGCCTCGGCTGCCGACAGCCGCTCCACGCTAGTGGCGGAAGTGGCGGCGGCCGACGTGGACCATCGTCACGCCCGCGGCGTCGACCGCGGCGGTAACCTCGTAATCGCGCTTGGCGCCGCCCGGCTGGATGATCCCCGTGATACCCGCTTTGAGGGCGAGCTCTGCACCATCGGCAAACGGGAAGAACGCGTCGGAGGCAAGCACTGCACCAGCACGGCGATCCTCCGGTGTCTTCTCGACGGCGATGCGGACCGAGTCGACGCGGCTCATCTGGCCCGCGCCGATCCCGAGCGTGGCGCCGTCGCGCGCGATCACGATCGCGTTCGACGACACGTGCCGCACGATGCGCCAGGCGAACAGGAGGTCTTTCCACTCGCGGGCGTCCGGCTGCGTGGTGGTCACGACCGTCATCGCCGCCCGCGGCTCGTCGGTGTCGTCGGGAGCCTGCACGAGCATGCCGCCGGGCACCGGTCGGAAGTGGCGCAGCGGCGGGCGCTTCGCGGGATCCGTGTCTTCAAGCAGACGCGTGTTGGCCTTCACCGACAGTGCCTCAAGCGCACCTTCTTCGAAGCCCGGGGCAATCAGTACCTCGAGGAACTGCTCGGCCAGCCGGGCACCGAGCTCGGCGGTGATCGGCCGGTTGATCGCGATGACGCCACCGAAGGCGCTGACCGGGTCGCCCGCCAGCGCGCGCTCGTAGGCCTCAGCCGCATCGCTGCCGATCGCGGCGCCGCACGGATTCTGGTGCTTGATGATCGCGCAGGCCGGCTCGTCGAACTCGTTCGCGATCGCGTGCGCAGCCGCGAGGTCGGCGAGGTTGTTGTACGAGAGGTCTTTGCCGCCGTGCTGAACGACGCCTGTCAGCAGGTGGCGGGGCTGCGTGCGGTCGACGTAGTAGCCGGCCGCCTGGTGCGGGTTCTCGCCGTAGGGTAGCTCGCGCTCGCGCTGGAGGTCCATGATGATCTCGTCGGGCAGCGTGACGCCGCCCATGAACCACGACGAGATCGCCGCGTCGTAGCCGGCGGTCATCGTGAAGGCCTCGGCCGCCAGGCGCCGACGCGTCTCGAGCGACAGCTCCCCACCGCGCTCCTGCAGCTCGGCGATCACCTCCGGATACCGGCTCGGCGACGTGACCACGCCAACCGCCCCATGATTCTTCGCCGCGGCGCGCACCATCGCGGGGCCACCGACGTCGATCTTCTCGATCGCCTCGGCGTCGGTGATGCCCGGCTTGGCAATCGTCTCGCGGAACGGATAGAGGTTCACGACGACGAGGCCGATCTCCTTGATCCCGAACTCGGCAATGCGCTCGAGGTCTTCCGGCACGTCGCGGCGCGCAAGGATGCCGCCGTGGATGCCGGGATGCAGCGTCTTGACGCGACCACCGAGCATCTCGGGCGCGCCTGTCACCTCGTCTACCGCCAGCCACGGGATACCGATCGCCTCGATCTTCGCGCCCGTGCCGCTTGAGGCGACGATCTCGATATCGAGCGCATGCAGTGCGCGGGCGAGGTCCTCGAGGCCCGTGGCGTCGGACACGCTGATCAGCGCGCGGTGGATGCGGCTCATGCGGCGCTCCTGGTCGAGTCGGAAATCTCGTTGCGGGCCAGACGACGCACGACATCGGGCAGCAGGCGGTGCTCGACGGCCTGAATGCGCTCGTGCAGCGAGGCCGGGGTGTCGCCCTCGCGCACGGGCACGGGCTCCTGCGCGATCACCGGGCCCGTATCGAGGCCCGTGTCGACGAAGTGCACCGTCACGCCCGTCTCCTCCACCCCCGCGTCGAGCGCCTGCTCCCACGCGTGCAGGCCCGGAAACGCGGGCAGCAGCGACGGATGCACGTTGATCACGGGCAGGCGATCGACGACCTCGGCGGTGAGGATCTCCATAAAGCCCGCTAAGACAACGAGCTCGACGTCGCGCTCCAGCAGCCAGGCGCACAGCTCGCGGTCGCGCTCGGCCCAGTCCTCGCCGCGCGGGAAGACCGCGGTCTCGATGTGTTCCTCGCGTGCGCGGGTGAGCGCGACGGCGTCGGCACGGTTCGAGGCAACGGCCACGATGACGACCGAGGGGTCGAGGCGCTCCATGAGCGCGGCAAGGTTCGAGCCGCGGCCCGAGGCCAGCACCGCGATGCGCAGGGGATCGTCAGCCGTCGCCGCGCGGATCATGCGGTGTAGCGGACGCCCGAGCCGGTCTCGATCTCGCCGATGACCCAGGCGTCGCGGCCCGCGGTCTTGAGCGCACCGATCGCGGCGAGCTCCTCGGACGGATCGACGACGGCGATCATGCCGATGCCGATGTTGAAGACGCGGCGCAGCTCGGCCTCCTCGACACCCTGATCGGCCAGCCACTGGATGACGGCGGGGCGCGGCCAGGCAGTCGGATCGATGACCATGCCGCAGCCGTCGGGGATGACACGCGGGGCATTGCCCTCGATGCCGCCGCCGGTGATGTGCGCGAGCGCCTTGACGTCGACGAGAGAGCGCAGGTGGCGCAGATCCTCGGCGTAGATGGCGGTGGGTGCGAGGAGGTCGGCCGGAGCACTCGAGAGGCCACCGGCGCGCTCGACGACGCGGCGCACGAGCGAGAAGCCGTTCGAGTGCAGGCCCGACGAGGCGATGCCGATCACCTTGTCGCCGGCCGCCACGCGCGTGCCGTCGATCAGCTGGTCGCGCTCGACGATGCCGAGCGCGAAGCCCGCGACATCGAGGCTGTTGGCGTCCATGACGCCCGGGTGCTCTGCCGTCTCGCCGCCGAGCAGCGCGGCGCCAGACTGGCGACAACCATCGGCGACGCCCTCAACGAGCGTGGCCACGACGTCGGGATCGAGCACGCCGACCGAGACGTAGTCGAGGAAGATGATCGGCTCGGCGCCGACGCAGAGGATGTCGTTCACGCACATGGCCACGCAGTCGATGCCGGCGGCGTGCAGCGAGCCTGCCTCGCGATGCAGCTCGAGCTTCGTGCCGACGCCATCGGTACCGGCGACGAGCACCGGGTCCTTGTAGCCGAGCCCACCGAGTGCGAGCAGGCCGGCAAAGCCGCCATGCGCATCGATCACGCCGGGACGGTTGGTCGAGCGAACGGCGCCCTTGAGGCGCTCGACGACCGCGTCGGCCGCGTCGAGCGAGACGCCGGCGGCCGCGTAGGTGAGGTCGTCACTCATGCCTGCACCACCGGCAGCTGCGTGCCCTCGAAGCGCTCCTTGTCGGCCGCCAGCGGCACAATCGTGGGGTACGTGCCGGTCAGGCATGCGCGGCAGTAGCGATCCTCGGCGTGGCCGGTCGCGGCCTCCAGCCCATCGAGCGAGAGGTAGGCGAGCGAGTCGGCACCCAGGTGCTGGCGAATCTCCTCGACCGACTGATTGGCCGCGATCATCTGATCCTTCGTCGCCATGTCGATGCCGTAGAAGCACGGCGAGATGACGGGCGGCGACGAGATGCGCAGGTGCACCTCAGTCGCACCGGCGCCGCGCAGCATCTCGACGATCTTGCGCGTCGTCGTGCCACGCACGATCGAGTCGTCGACGACGATCACCCGCTGGCCGGCGAGGACGTCAGGCATCGGATTGAACTTCAGCTTGATGCCGTTCTCGCGCATCGCCTGATCGGGCTGGATGAACGTGCGGCCGACGTAGCGGTTCTTGACCAGGCCGTCGACGTACGGGATGCCGCTCTTGCGCGCGTAGCCCTGCGCAGCGGGCGCGCCCGAGTCGGGCACCGGGATGACGATGTCGGCTTCGATCGGCGATTCCTCGGCGAGGATCTCGCCCATGCGCTCGCGCGTGCGATGCAGGTGCAGCCCGTCGAGCTTCGAGTCGGGCCGGGCGAAGTAGATGAACTCGAACACGCAGAGCGCGGGATGGCGCGGCTCGGCGGGCATGATGCTCTCGACGCCACGGTCGGTGAGGATCACGATCTCACCGGGCTCGACGTCGCGGACGAACGTGGCGCCGACGATGTCGAGCGCGCAGGTCTCCGACGCGAGGACGGGATGGCCGTCCAGGTCGCCGAGCACCAGCGGGCGGATGCCGTCGGGATCGCGGAAGCCGATCAGCTGCTCCTCGTCCATCACGATCGCGGCGAAGGCACCGACGATGCGACTCATGGCCTCCTTGACGCCGTCGACGAGTGGGCCGTCGTGTTCGCAGATCAGCGCCGCAATCACCTCGGTGTCGGACGTCGACTCGAACTTGAGCCCGCGCGCCTCGAGCTCGTCGCGCAGCTCGGTCGTGTTCGTGAGGTTGCCATTGTGCGCGAGTGACAGCGTGCGACCTTGGCGATGGCGGATCACCGGCTGGGCGTTCTGCCACCGCGACGAGCCCGTCGTCGAGTAGCGCGCATGGCCGACGGCGGCGATGCCCTCGAGCGTCTCGAGCGTGGATTCGTCGAACACCTGTGAGACGAGGCCGAGCTCGCGGACCGCCTGGATGTGGCGACCGTCCGTGACGGCGATGCCGGCGCTCTCCTGTCCGCGATGCTGCAGGGCGTACAGCGCGAAGTACGTGAGGCGCGCGACGTCGCGGTCCGACGCGCGGATGCCGAAGACGCCGCACATGGCTAGGCCGCCCCGATCAGCGCGGGCATCGTCGCCGACCAGGAGGCGACCGCAGCGGCGAGCGGCAGCTCGGCGACAGTCGGGCCGACGGCGACGCGGATGGCGTCTCCCCCAGCGGTGCCGACGAGCAGCGCGGGCACGTCGTGCTTGGCGGCCAGCGCGAGCAGCGCGTCGGCGTCGTCGGTGGCAACGAGGACGTGGCCGTTGCCGGCCTCGCCGAACAGCGTGATGTCGTCGCGCTCGGCCAGCGGCGGCAGCTCGATGCCGATGCCGACCTTGCCGGCGATCGCCATCTCGGCGGCCGCGACGGCGATACCGCCCTCGGCCGCGTCGTGCGCGGCGTGGCTGATACCGGCGGCGGCGGCCTCGACGAGCACGTCGATGAGGCGCGCTTCGGCAGCGAGGTCGATCTCGGGGATGCGGCCGGCAACGCCGCCGAGCAGCTCGGCCTGATACTCGGAGCCGTCCACAGCGGGCGCGGCATCACCGAGCAGCACGATCGATGCGCCATTCCTCGGAGCGGCGCCAATGCTCTTGCCGGCGTCCTCGATCAGCCCGACGCACCCGACGATCGGCGACGGCGGGATCGGACCGCCTGAGTGCTCGTTGTAGAGCGACACGTTGCCGGAGACGACGGGCGCCTGCAGCGCCTCGCAGGCCTCGGCCATGCCCTCGACGGCCTCGACGAACATGTACGGCGTCTCGCCCTTCTCGGGATTGCCGAAGTTGAGGCAGTTGGTGATGGCGAGCGGGCGCCCGCCGGTGCAGGCGACGTTGCGCGCAGCCTCGGCGACGGCCTGGCGACCACCACGCCGCGGATCGAGCCAGGTGCGGCGACCGCTGCCGTCGAGCGCAGCAGCGACCGCGCGCTTCGAGCCGGGCAGGCGGATCACGCCAGCGTCGGCGCCCGGGCGGATGACCGTGCCGCCACCGACGATCTGGTCGTACTGCTGGAAGATGGCGGCCTTGGAGGCGATGTTGGGCAGCGCGAGCAGCTGCTCGAGGAGCTGCGAGGCATCGCCCATCGCGGGGAGCGAGGCAACGTCGACGGGCTCGGTGTCGAGACGCGCCGGGCGCTGCGGATCCAGCGTGTAGCGAGGGCAGTCATCGACAAGCGCGGCAACCGGAATGTCGCCGACCACGGTGTCGCCCATCGTGCAGATCAGGTGATCGCCCTCGACGACCTCGCCAATGACCGAGCACTCGAGCTCCCAACGGGCACACAGCGCCTGCACCTCGGCGAGGCGACTCGGCTCGACGCAGGCGAGCATGCGCTCCTGCGACTCCGAGATCATGATCTCGAACGCCTCCATGTCGGCCTCGCGCAGCGGCACCTTGGCGAGGTCGAGCTTGACGCCGACCGGGCCACGCGACGCCATCTCCGACGCCGACGAGGCCAGGCCCGCGGCACCGAGGTCCTGCAGACCCACGAGGACGTCGTCGCGCACGAGTTCGAGCGAGGTCTCGATCAGGCGCTTCTCCATGTAGGGATCGCCGATCTGGACGGTCGGGCGCTTATCGTCGCCGCCCGCGTCGATGTCTTGCGAGGCCAGGACGGACGCGCCGCCGATGCCGTCGCGGCCGGTGCGCGCGCCGAAGAGCACGACGAGGTTGCCGATGCCGGCGGCCGTTGCGCTCTTGAGATCGGACGCCTTGAGAACGCCGATGCACATGGCGTTGACCAGGCACGATTGCTCGTAGCCCGGATCGAATCGCACCTCGCCGCCGATATTGGCGACGCCGACGCAGTTGCCGTAGTGGCCGATGCCCCGCACGGCGCCATCGAGCAGGCGGCGCGTGCGCTCGGTGGCGGGATCGCCGAAACGCAGCGAGTCGAGCACGGCGATCGGGCGTGCGCCCATCGCGAAGACGTCGCGGAGGATGCCGCCAACGCCCGTCGCAGCGCCCTGGAAGGGCTCGACCGCGGACGGGTGATTATGGCTCTCGACCTTGAACGCCACGCCGAGTCCGTCACCGACATCGACGACGCCCGCGTTCTCGCCCGGACCCTGCAACACGGCGGGGCCATCGGTCGGAAAGCGGCGCAGCACGGCGCGCGAATGCTTGTAGCCGCAGTGCTCACTCCAGAGCAGCGAGAACACGGCCAGTTCGAAGTGATTCGGCTCGCGTCCCATCAGGACGACGATCTGCGCGTACTCGTCATCCGTCAGCCCGAGTTGGCGATGCAGCGAGGGGTCGGAGACGTGGTTCACGCGTTGACCAACACTAGCGGAGGCACCTGCCGGCATTGACGGTTCGCGCGCCACCCGCGCGCCTCCGTCATGAAGCGGCCGGGATCTGTCGCTCGCCCGTGTGCACCGTTCGCAGAGGATCGGGGCATGAGTACCTCCACTTCCTCTCCCCTCCCCGCCCGCCCCACGATCGCCGTGCCCGGTGGGCGCGCGGTCCTCCTCGCCGAGCAGGTCCTCCCCGGCGATCCCGCCACGGGCGACATCGCCATTCAGTCGCTCGAACGCGCCGACGGCACGCGCTTCGTGCGCATGGGCTACCGCCGCAACGGCCGCATGATCCGCGGGCCCGTGAGCCTGCCCGAGGACCTCTGGGCGCAGCTGCCCAAGCGCCCACCGAAGCCGCCACGGTGACGAGTCGGTGGCGCTGTCGCCACCGCGCCGCCCTTCCGCGTAGTGTTCGGTTGTGGGCCCGATCCAGCTGACCTTCCGCCCGACGCTTCGCGACCCGATTCTGATCGCGGCGTTCCGCGGCTGGAACGACGGCGGCACGGCGGCGACGATCGCAGCAGCGTTCCTGAAGAACAACCTCGAGGCCGAGAAGTTCGGTGAGATCGACTCGGATGGCTTCGTGGACTACCAGCAGACGCGCCCGCAGGTCACCGTCGAGGACGGCCACGTCCGCCAGATCACCTGGCCCGAGACGGAGTTCTTCCACGCCAAGCTGCCGAACGGCGAGCGCGACATCATCCTCGTGATCGGCGTCGAGCCGAACTTCCGGTGGCGCGAGTTCAGCCGTTCGATCAGCGCACTGGCGAAGGACCTTGGGTGCACGCTCGCCGTGACCCTCGGCGGCCTGCTCGCCGACACGCCGCACACGCGCGACATCCCGGTCTCCGGCGCCGCACACGATCCCAGCCTGATCGACCGCTTCGACCTCGAGCCCGTGCGCTACGAAGGCCCGACGGGCATCGTCGGCGTGCTGCACGACGACCTCGGCAAGGCTGGCATCCCGTCGGCCAGCTTGTGGGCTGCCGTCCCGCATTACCTCGGGGGCAACCCGAACCCGACGGCTGCGCTGGCGCTGATCAACGCGCTCGAGCCGATCATCGAGTGCGACCTCTCGCCGACCGAGCTCGAGACGGCCTCCGCCGAGTTCGATCGCCAGATTGCTCGCGTCGTCGAGAAGGACGCCGAGATGCGCTCGTACGTCACCGACCTCGAGGATCGCCTCGACCACGGCGATGACTACGACGACGAGGATGAAGACGACGAGGACTACGAGGACGACGACGAGGAGCGTGAGGAGAGCGCCATGACCCTCGACGAGATCACCTCGGAGAACCTCCCCAGCGCAGACGAGCTCGAGGCCGAGCTGCAGGAGTTCCTGCGCAAGCAGCGCGACGACGGGTAGGCGCCGCGCCTGGCGGATCCGCCTGCGAGCCCGCGCGACGCACGGCCGCAGCCGTGCATCCGAACGGCGATCTAGTGCGGATGCTCCAAAGGGGTCAGACCCGTATGGAGCATACCTACGGATCTCGGCAGACCGACGACGCCGCTGATGCTCCATACGGGTCTGACCCCTTTGGAGCATCCGCACCCGAACGGCGACCCGCCGCGCCGCACGGGCTCGTCGACGGAAGTCCTAGCCCGCAGCGGCGAGCGCAGCGAGATCCACGTCAGGATCGGCCAGCTGCTCGGCCGTGGGCGAGACGCCCGCGGCGAAGAGCTTGCGCACACCGCGCAGGGTCTTCATGTCGCTGACCGACATTGCCGCGCGCAGCTTCCCCTCGCGCAGGTAGAACGCGGTGCAGGCGGGCAGTGCCTGATCTCCCCGCCAGATGATCTCGTCGTCGGGCCGCGCCACGCCGACCATGTTGAGCGTGATGTCGCCCTGGTCGGACCAGAACGACGGCAGGTCCTCAAAGAGGCCCTCACCGGTGGCGATGTGCTCCGCCGCGGTCTGGCCATGGCCGATCGCGACCGCCGCATGCTCGATGCGAATGCGATCCTCATCTGCCCACTGGGAGGGGAAGGCGGCAATATCGCCGACGGCGTAGACGCCCGCCACGCTCGTTTGCATGGATGCGTCAACCTGAATCCCGCCCGCGTCCTCCGCGCAGCCGAGCATGCGGGCTAAGTCGAGCCGCGGCACCTGCCCAATCGCGCAGATCACGAGGTCGGCATCGATGATGTCGCCCGTCGCGAGCCGCACGCCCGAGGCGCGATCGTCGCCGAGCACCTCCTCCACGCCGACACCCGCAAGCACCTCGACGCCGCGGTCGGTTGCCCACTGCAGCACGCGCTCGGCGACGGTGAGGCCCAGCGGCCGGGACATCGGCTCGGGTGCGGCCTCGATGACGGTGGCAGTGTGGCCGTGGGCAACCGCGGCGGTCGCGGCCTCCATGCCGATGAAGCCCCCGCCGATGATCGCGAGGCGCTTCGGCCCCGAGGCCAGCACCTCCTGAATCGCCAGCGCCTCGTCAATCCGTGTGATGCGGAAAACGCCCGGCTTGTCGAGGCCCGGGATCGGCACCTCACGCGGTGCGCAGCCCGTCGCAATGACGAGCGCGTCCCACGCGATCTCGGAACCGTCGGACAGGGTGGCCGTCCTGGCATCGGCATCGGCGGCCGTGACGGCCACGCCGAGGCGCAGCTCGATGCCGTCCTCGGCGTACGTCTCGAGCGGCGGCTTGATCACCTTGTCGAGGTCGGCCGTGCCGACGATGACCGACTTGGACAGCGGTGGGCGGTCGTACGGCGGCGTCGACTCCTCGCCAACGAGCACGATCTCGCCCTGGTATCCGACGCGCCTCAGCGTCACCGCAGCGGCACGACCGGCCATGCCACCACCGACGATCAGCGCGATCGGCATCTGCTTAGACCTCGACGAGAACGTCGTCGCCGTCAACCGTCACGGCGAAGACCTGCACGGCCTCCGTGGCGGGCGGCGCGTCGGGATCGCCCGACTCGAGGTTGAACGCGCTGCCGTGCAGTGGGCACTCGACGGCCATGTCATCGGCGAGGAAGTCGCCCTCGCTCAGCGACGCCTCGGCGTGCGGGCAGTCGTCGCAGATCGCGTGGACCTTGTCGCCAACGCGCACGATGCAGAGGCGTGTGCCGTCGGCTTCGGCGAACGTGGGCGTGCCTTCGGGAAAATCGCTCAACGAGCCAATCGAGACCTGTGCCATCGGGGAACTCCTTGTCGTGATGTGTCCCCATCGTGGGGGCTGTCGATGAGAACGCTCTGCGCGGAAGATTAGGCGGCGATGAGCCGGCCGACGAGCAACTGCCCGTCGATCGAGCCCAGCAGCGGGTCGACCGCGTGCTCCGGATGCGGCATCAGACCGCAGATGTTGCCCGCGGCGTTGGTGATGCACGCGATGCGATCGGTGGCGCCGTTGATGTCCTCGCTGTAGCGCAGCAGGATCTGCCCGTTGGCTTCGAGCTCGGCGAGCCCCTCCTGCGGGTGGAACCACGCGCCGTCGCCGTGCTTGACGGGCACGGTGATCGACTCGCCGACCGGGCGGTTGCCGATCCACGGCGATTCCGTCTGGACGACAAGGTCCACGTCGCGGCAGATGAAGCGCTGGCCGTGGTTGGGCGTGAGGATGCCGGGCAGCAGGTCGGCCTCGCAGAGAATCTGAAAGCCGTTGCAGATGCCAAGCACCGGACCGCCCGCCGCAGCGAACTCGGCGACAGCGCTCATAATCGGCGCGAAGCGCGCAAGCGCACCGCAGCGCAGGTGGTCGCCATAGGAGAAGCCACCGGGCAGCAGGATCGCGTCGACGCCCTTGAGATCGGTGTCGCCGTGCCAGAGCGGCACGGGCGTACCGCCGACCGTCGAGACCGCGCGCAGCGCGTCGCGATCGTCGAGCGAGCCGAGGAACGTGATGACGCCGACCTTAGCCAACGATCACCTCGAAGCCCTCGATCAGATCGTTGGAGAGCACCTTGGCGGCGGCCTCCTCGCCGATGCGCTTGGCCTCGGCCGCATCGTCGGTGTCGACATCGAGGTCGAAGATCTTGCCGGCGTGGACGGCGGAGACGCCGTAGCCAAGGCCGTTGAGGGAGCGGCCGATGGCCTCGCCCTGGGGATCGCGAATGCCCTGCTTGGGCCGCACAAGGACGGTGACTCTCACCGTTCCACCTCCATCTTGTCGAGATAGTCGTCGAAGCTCGAATCGGTCAGGGCTTCGTAGGCCTCGCGGTAGCGATTGGCCGTGCCGCGCACCACATCGTCGGGCAGCTCGGGGCCCGGCGCGGTCTTGTCCCAGTCGAGCGTCTCGAGGTAGTCGCGCACGTACTGCTTGTCGTACGACGGTGGCGAGATGCCCGTGCGGTAGCCATCAACAGGCCACCAGCGCGACGAGTCGGGCGTCATCACCTCGTCGCCCAGCACGAGGCGACCGTCGGCGTCGTAGCCGAACTCGAACTTCGTGTCGGCGAGGATGATGCCGCGCTCGCGGGCGTGCGCGGCAGCGTGCTCGTAGAGCGCGATCGAGGCGGCTTCGACGGCTGCGAACTCCTCTGCGCCGATCAGGTTGCGCGCCTGGTCGACGGTGATGTTCTCGTCGTGGTCGCCCATCTCGGCCTTCGTGGCGGGCGTGAAGATCGGCGTGGGCAGCTGCTGCGCCTCCTCCATCCCATCGGGCAGCCGGTGCCCGGAGACCTCGCCGCCGCCGGCGCGATAGTCCTTCCAGCCAGAGCCGGCGAGGTAGCCGCGCACGACACACTCGATCGGCAGCATCGTCAGCTTCTCGCAGAGCATCGCGCGGCCACGTAGCTCGGGCGCGCTCGCCTCGTCGGGCAGCTCGCCCGGCCAGGCGCCGCGCAGATGGTTCGGGACGATGCCGCGGGTGCGGTCGAGCCAGAACAGCGTCATGCCCGTCAGCACGCGTCCCTTATCGGGAATCGGGTTGGGCATGATCACGTCGAAGGCGCTGATGCGGTCGCTCGCCACGAGCAGGAGCCCGTCGGAGCCGAGGTCGTAGATCTCGCGGACCTTGCCGCGCCCGATCAGGTACTTCTCGAGGTCGGCGCTCATGCGCCGAGCCGTCCGAACGGGATCTCGGTGCTGGCGAGCACCTCGTCGAGCGAGAACGCCTTGTCGAGCACCGCCGCGTCGAGCTGCTGGGCGTCGGGGTCGGCAAGCACGAGGTCGCGCAGGTGCTCACCCGTCTCCCAGGCCTGGAGCGCGTTGCGCTGGGCGATCACATAGGCATCCTCGCGGGACAGGCCCGCTTCAACAAGGGCGAGCAGCACGCGGCCGGAGAACGGCAGGCCCTGGGAGGCGTCGAGGTTCTGGCGCATGCGCTCGGTGCGCACGACGAGGCCCTCGATCACCCACGTGAACTTGGCCAGCATGTAGTCGAGCAGGATCGACGAGTCGGCGAGCACGACGCGCTCGGCCGACGAGTGCGAGATGTCGCGCTCGTGCCAGAGCGGCATGTCCTCCATGCCGACGACGGCGTTGCCGCGCAGCACGCGCGCCAGACCGGAGATGCGCTCGCACGTGATCGGGTTCTTCTTGTGCGGCATCGCCGACGAACCCTTCTGCCCCTTGCCGAACGGCTCTTCCGTCTCGCGCACCTCGCTGCGCTGCAGGTGCCGAAGCTCGGTGGCGAAGCGGTCGAGCGAGCCGCCCGCGATCGCGATGGCGCTGAGGTACGCGGCGTGGCGGTCGCGGCAGACGACCTGTGTGGACGCAGGCTCGACGCCGAGGCCGAGCGCGGCGAGCACCTGGTCCTCGACCTGCGGATCGATGTTGCCGTACGCCCCGACCGCGCCCGACAGCTTGCCGACGGACACGCCGTCGACGGCCTGCGCGAGACGCGCGTGCGCGCGGTCGAGCTCGAACACCCAGCCGAGCAACTTGAGTCCGAACGTGGTCGGCTCGGCATGCACGCCGTGGGTGCGGCCCATGCAGGGCGTGGCGCGGTGCTCGAGCGCGCGCTTGAGAACAGCGGCGCGCGCCTCCTCGAGGCCCTGCAGCAGGATCGCGCCGGCGTCGCGCAGCTGCAGCGCAAGCCCGGTATCGACCACATCGCTCGAGGTGAGCCCGTAGTGGAACCAGCGCGCGGGCGGCCCAACCTGCTCGGCGATCGTCTCGGTGAACGCGATCACGTCGTGATGCGTGCGCTCCTCGATCTCCTTGGCCCGGGCCACATCAACGCGAGCGTCCTTGCGGATAGCGGCGGCGTCCTCAGCCGGCACCACACCAAGCGCCACGTGCGCGTCGGTCGCGGCAAGCTCGACTTCCAGCCATGCGCCAAGTCGTCGCTCGTCTGTCCAGACGGCGCCCATCCCAGGTCGCGTGTAGCGGGAGATCACTCCCACCAGACTAGTCAGGGAGCCGGATGGCGGCTACAGGCTGCCGCGCGGGCGCACCCACTGCATCGGTTGGCCG
This sequence comes from Thermoleophilia bacterium, assembly GCA_037133755.1. Lineage (GTDB taxonomy): Bacteria > Actinomycetota > Thermoleophilia > Gaiellales > F1-60-MAGs149 > F1-60-MAGs149. The sequence continues at coordinate 61,961 of JBAXNN010000004.1, read as the reverse complement.
GTGATCTCGCCGATGCGGTCGTAGTCCGCGTCGTAATGCAGCACCGGGATGCCGGCGAGCTCCGCCGCCGCCGCGATCAGGAGATCGGGCTGGCGGACCTGCCGATGATGCATGCCGCCTTGACGGGCCATCTCCTCGTTGACGTCAACAGCGCGCTCCCACACCTCGTTCGACGCCGCACTTCGGTTGAGCTGTTCGCGGACACCCGGCACGCGCTGCGCCCATGCCCAAACCGAGGTGTCGACCATCGCAATCAAAAGGTCCGGGGCCTCCGGATCTCGTCGAGCATCTCCGGCGTGAGGTCAAGCTCGCGGTTCACCAGCTGCAGTCGCATCTGCAGGCTCACGTACTCGTCCAGCGCGCCGTTGATCGTCTCGGTCATCGACGTCGTACCGAGGAACTCCCCCGCCTCACGCAGCAGCTCCTCGTCGACGTTCAGCGTCACGCGCCGCGTCGTGCGCGGCTGCTTCAGTCGCCGCATCGGCTTGTGCAGTTCGGTCATCGCCATCGCCTCCTCAGGGTGCGCGATCGCCCGCCACGCGCGCTGGGCCGCGGCAGACGACTGACGCACAGTCGTATGAACGGATCATACGGATCTGTTCATACATGCGACGGATTGCGCCGTCCGTCGCACGCATCCGCGCGATGCTCTCTCGGCGGGCTCAGCCCACTCGGCACCCAACCTGCAGACGGCGTGCGCCTAGGCCATCGGCACGAGCAGGCGACCGACGACCGATGTCGTCGGGGTGCCGCCGGCGGGCGTGAACTGCAGCGAGACGTCCTCGAACATGTTGCCGCCCTTGTGCAGGAACGCGCCCCGCGGGGTGAACACGCAGGTCAGTGTCGTGGATCCTGCCGTCGCCAGCGTCGCCTCTGCGATGCACATCGGCCCCTCGATGTTCGTGCCCGTGACAACCGCAGTACCCGACCCCGTCGAGGAGACGACCACGCTGAACGTGCCGTCGCGGCGGAGCTTGAGGTCCGTTGCCGTGGCCGTCGGCTCTGCCAGGCGCGGCACCACCACGACGCCGAGTGACGTCGTCTTCTTCGCCCCATCCGCTGAAGTGAACGCGAGCGTGACCTGCCACCGCATGGCGCCGCGGCGGCCGAGCTGTTGCGCCGTCGCCGTCGGCTTGCAGAGGATCGTCTGCGCTTCGCCTGCCGCGGAGAACGTCGCCGACGTCGCACACAGGAGGCCGACCGGCGACGTGGCGACACGACGCGCGCTGACCTCGGCGATACCGGCGCCAGGCGCCGTGACTGTCACACGGACGACGCCGTTGGGAGCCACCGCGGGCTTCGATGCCGTGGCCGACGCGGCCGAGGCGGCGACAGGCAGTAGCAGCGCGCAGAGCATGACTGCGGCCGCACACAACAGAAGGCGTCGGGTGTTCACACGACGATGAGCGGAGGCGACGACGGCAGACATGCAGCAACACTACTCGTTTTGCCCCCACGCCACCGAAGAGTCCCGCTGCCGTGCATGCTGCGGTGGCTCAGCCCTGGGAGTCGGACCCGATGTCGCGCCGCAGCTGCATGCCGTCGAACGCAATCTGCGCCGCGGCGTCGTAGGCAGCGACCTTCGCGGCATCCCCATCGGCACCGCGCGCGGTGACGGCCAGAACACGACCGCCGGCCGTCACGAGCTGGCCACCATCGACGGCCGTACCGGCGTGGAAGACGGCGACGTCGCGGTGACGCCCGGCCTCCGCCACACCATTGATCGGCGTGCCCGACTCGGACGAGGCCGGGTAGCCACGCGAGGCGAGGATCACCGTCACCGCCGCGCCCGGGATCGTGCGCAGCGTGCCGTCCTGCAGCGTGCCGTTGGCGCAGGCCAGCAGGAACGGGAGCAGGTCCTCGCCGAGTCGCGGCAGGACGGCCTCGGTCTCGGGGTCGCCGAAGCGCACGTTGAACTCGAGCACGCGCGGCCCAGTCGCGGTGAGCATCAGACCCGCGTACAGGCAGCCGGAGAACGAGATGCCGCGCTTGAGCAGCTCGCGCAGGATCGGCTTGTGCACGGTGTCGACGATGTGCTCGGCCTCCTCGTCGGAGACGCCCGGGGCCGGCGAGATCGCGCCCATGCCACCCGTGTTGGGGCCCGTGCCGCCTTCACCAATGCGCTTGTAGTCGCGCGCGCTCGGCAGCGGCACTGCCGCCTCGCCGTTGCACAGCGCGAGCACGGAGAGCTCGGGGCCCTCCATGCGCTCCTCGATCACCAAGGCGCTGCCGGCCTCGCCAAGCGCGCCACTGAGCAACTCGTCGGCGGCCTGCTCGGCCTCCGTAGCGTCGTCGCAGATGATCACGCCCTTGCCCGCGGCCAGGCCATCGGCCTTGACCACGCAGCGGCCGCCGAGCTTCGCGATCGCATCGCGCGCCTCATCGAGCGTGGTGACGGCGTAGGCCTTGGCCGTGTCGACACCCGCGGCTTCGAGCAGCTCCTTCGTGAAGGCCTTCGAGCCCTCCACCTGCGCAGCTGCGGCACTCGGGCCGAAAACCGCGATGCCCTCCTCACGCAGCCGATCGGCGAGGCCAAGCACGAGCGGTACCTCGGGTCCGACGACGACGAGATCGACGCCGAGCTGCTGCGCGAGCGCGACCTGGCCGTCGATGTCATCGACCTTGACCGGGTGGCACTTTCCCACCATCGCGATACCGGGGTTACCCGGCGCGGCATGCACCTCGAGGCATTGCGGGCTCGCGGCGATGACCGAGACGAGCGCGTGCTCGCGACCGCCCGCGCCAACGACGAGAACCCTCAACGTGCGCTCCGCGCCACGGCCTCCATGCCGTGCGGCGCGAGGACCTGATCGCGACGAACACCGACGCCGACGAGCGTGACCGGGATGCCGAGCTGGTCGGCGACCCACTCGACGTAGTCGCGCGCGGCCTGCGGCAGCTGATCCCACTCGGTCGCGTCGGAGATGTCGGTGTTCCAGCCCGGACGCTCTTCCCACACCGGCTCGGCATGGTGGAAGTCGGACTGGTGCGCCGGGAACTCCTCGGTGATCGTGCCGTCGGGCAGCTTGTACGCCACGCAGACGGGGATCGAGTCGAACTCGCTGAGCACGTCGAGCTTCGTCAGCACGAGCTCGGTCAGGCCGTTGAGGCGCACCGCGTAGCGCAGACCAACCAGGTCGAGCCAGCCGCAGCGGCGCTCGCGCCCCGTCGTCGTGCCGAACTCTGCGCCGATGTCACGGATCTTGGCGCCCCGCTCCTCGTCGGCCTCGCTCGGGAACGGGCCCGCACCGACACGCGTGAGGTACGCCTTGGCGATGCCGAGGACACTGTCGATCTTGGTCGGACCAACGCCCGTGCCGGTGCAGGCGCCGCCGGCAATCGGGTTCGACGACGTGACGAACGGATACGTGCCGTTGTCGAGGTCGAGCAGCGTGCCCTGCGCGCCCTCGAAGAGCACGCGCTTACCGGCCTTCAAGGCCTGGTCGATGAGCAGCGAGGTGTCGGCCGCGTACGGCTCGAGGCGCGCGGCGAACGGCGCCAGCTCCTCGACCACCTTGTTCGGGTAGAGGGGGCCCTGATCGCGGCCGCGCAAAATTTCGCGGTTGCGGATGGCGAGCGCCGCCGCGACCTTCTTCTGCAGGATGCCGAGGTCGAACAGGTCTTGGACGCGGATGCCGACGCGCGACGCCTTGTCGGCGTACGCCGGGCCGATGCCACGCCGCGTCGTGCCGATCTGCAGCGAGCCGAGGCTCACCTCATTCTGCGAGTCGAGCAGGCGATGCCACGGCATGATCACGTGCGCGTTCATCGAGATCCGCAGACCCGCAGTCGAGCGGCCACGCGCCTCGAGGGCGTCGAGCTCGCCGACCAGCACCTCGGGGTCAATCACGACGCCGTTGCCGAGGATGCAGATCTTGTCGGGCTCGAGGATGCCGCTGGGCAGCAGGTGGAACTTGAAGGTCTCGTCGCCGTGCACCACCGTGTGGCCGGCGTTGTTGCCGCCCTGGTAGCGCGCCACGATCTCGAAGCGCTCCGCCAGCAGATCGACGATCTTGCCCTTGCCTTCGTCGCCCCATTGGGCGCCGATCACGACCGCACCGCTCATCTAGACCTCTCCTCGTGCCAGATCGGCGAACGTCGTGTAGTGCGGCATGAACGCGAGGTCGACCGTGCCCACGGCACCGTTGCGGTGCTTGGCGACGATCAACTCGGCCGTGCCTGGCTTCTCTGACGTTTCCTTGTTGTAGTAGTCGTCGCGATAGATGAACATCACGACGTCGGCGTCTTGCTCGATCGAGTTGTGCACGACGATATCGTCGGCAACGAAGTTGTGGAGACCGTCGACGGTAAGGTCGAAGACCTCCTCCTCACCCTCGAGCTCGATGGTCTTGACGGCATCCCACGTGACCTGACCGTCGGCAAGGTGGCGCAACTGCGCGCTACCCGTAATCTCTGCAACGCGGCGAGCCCGGTCGCGCCCAAGGCCGGAGCGGTAGAGCGACGACCCGCTGTACTGCATGCCAAGTCCTGACTGGAGCTCACGCGTGGTGATGCCCGCGGCGACGAGCTGGGGCTTCACGATCGTCTGCCACGCGGCAGGTGGAATCACATCAACGTTGCCGTTGGCGACACGCGCCTCCAGCATGGTGCGGATCGCCGGCAGGTGCGCAGCACGCGTGCCGAGGCACCCGACAGAGGTGACGAACGTGTACTGCGCCTCGTGCGACTCGACATCGACGGTGTACGACCGGTGCTGCGAGCGGGCGTCGTCACGCGCACGCACCGCAGCGTTGACACCAAGGCGGAGCAGCAGATGCCGTACGCCATGCGCAAGCTCGCGACTCGTGGTGGCGTAGTAGATGCGCGACGAGCGACCATCGGCCGACGCCCAGACGCTGCCATCCGTTGACCATAGGTGTCGCAGGAAGGTCGCAATCAGATCGTCGGACTGTTCGAACATGGCGTCGGGCACGCGCTTTTGCCACGCACGATGGCCGAATGCCCCAAGCCCGTCGAGCCAAGCCGCAACGGGGTTGCGCCGACCACGCGCGAGACGCTGCGTAGCCGGCAGATACGTCTGGAACCATGTGCGTTCGGCCTTGACCCGGGGAGTCACGGCGCTGCCGAACACAGACGTCGCTAGGCGACCGACGAGCTCGGCGAGCGGCCGCTCGGCGGTCGTGTATTGGATGGCGTGGCGAGGGAGCGTGCAGCCGTCACCGATCAAGTGCGCGAGCAATGCGGCCTCATCCGGCGTCATCGCACCGTACGTATCCGCAGACAACTCAAGCGGGACGGCGAGCCGATCGCCGACGTGCAGCTGATCAAGTCGCTGCCAATCACCGAGCAGACGGAAGCGATGATTGCCCGTGGCACGAATCGTGCGCCCGGATGCGAGCGTCAGGCGATAGACCGGCTTGACACCCGTTGAAAAGGCGTTGGTTACGACGCGGCGCTCAAGCTCCCACGTCTCCGGGTTGACAGCAAGGACGCACTCGCCGATGCGGCCGCGCATCGCATCCATGCGCACGCGCTCACCCGTGTCGGGCAGGAACACGAGGCTGTCGCCTGTCAGGCACCCGGACTCGCGCAGGTCCGACAGCAGCGGACGCTTGTCGGTCCGCGACTCCACGCCGCGCGACAGCTGCGAGAGCGCGATCACGGGCACGTTGAGGTCGCGGGCAAGCACCTTCAACTGGCGCGAGATCTGGCTGATCTCCTGCACGCGGTTCTCCTCGTTCGAGCCGGAGCTCATCAGCTGCAGGTAGTCAATCATCACCAGTCCGAGGTTCGGCTCCTTCATCTTCAGACGACGGGCCTTCGAGCGGATCTCCATCAGGTTGATGCCGGCCGTATCATCGACGTAGATCGGGGCATCAGACAGGCGATTGCAGGCGTCCTGGATGCGCATCCAATCCTCGTCGCGCACGTCGCCCGAGCGCATGCGGGTGGAGTCGACGCGGGCCTCGGTCGCGATGAAGCGCTGCGCGATCTCACCGCGCGACATCTCGAGGCTGAAGACGACGACCGGCACGCGCGCGCTGACGCCGAGGTGCCGAGCGATGCCGAGTGCGAGCGACGTCTTGCCCATCGCGGGGCGGGCGGCGAGGATGATCAGGTTTGAGTTCTGAAAGCCCGAAGTGATCTTGTCGAGGTCGCGCAGGCCGGATGACGCACCCGTCAGGCCACGCTGCTCGGCGGCAGCCGAGATGCGCTCGACCTCGTCGCCAAGCAGGCCGCCGATCGGGACGATGTCGCTCGTCGTGCGCGACTGCGCAACATCGAAGATGGCGGACTCGGCGCGGTCGAGGATGTCGCGGACGTCGCCCTGGCGACCGTACCCGAGCTCGGCGATCTCGAGACCCGCGGCGGCGACGCGGCGCAGCAGTGAAAGATCACGCACGATCTGCGCGTGACTCTTGACGTTGGCGGCGACGGTGACGCTGGACGAGAGACCGAAGATGAAGCCGCGGCCACCGACCTGCTCGAGCGCACCCATGCGCTCCAACTCGTCGGAGACGGTAACGGCGTCGATCGGCTCGCTTCGCGCAAGCAGGGCGAGAATCGCTCGATAGACCGTGCCGTGCGCCTCGCGGTAGAACTCGCCGGGATCGGTGATGATCTCCGACGCCGTCAGCACGGCCTGATCGTTGATCATCATCGCGCCAAGGACTGCCTCCTCGGCATCGAGATCCTGAGGCGGGAGATTCGCTCCCTCTGGCGCGGGCGTCATCCCGCTGCCTCGCTACTCGTCCGTCGCAGCCGCGGCGTCGTCGCTGACGACGTCCTCGGCGATCTCGACGACCTCGACCTCGGCCTCGGCGATGGGCGCCTCATCCATCTCGAAGCCCTCGGCCGCGATGACCTGCGTCTTGACGGCAGCACGGACGTCCGTGAAGACGTCGATCTCGACGAGGTAGGCACCAACAGCCTTGATCGGCTCCTCGAGGCGGATCTTGCGACGATCGACGCGGATCTTGCGCGTGCGCCAGATCTCGTCGGCCAGGTCGGCAGCCGTGACGGAGCCGTACAGGCGGCCGTCCGGGCCGGAGCGCATCGGAATCGAGAGGACCGTCTTGGTCAGCGTGGCGGCGATCGTCTGCGCCTGCTCGGCCGTGCGGGCCTCCTGCGCAGCGCGCGTGGCGGCCAGCTTCTCGACCTCGGCGACGCGAGCGTTCGTCGCCTCCTCGGCCAGCTTGCGCGGGACGAGGTAGTTGCGGAGGTAGCCGCGGGAGACGGCGACGATGTCGCCGCGATGCCCGAGGTGCTCAACGTCGTCGAGCAGAATCGCCTTGCGGTTGCCGGTGCGTGCCATCAGTCGTCCTCGTGGATCAGAAGGGAATGTCGTCGTCCTGAGCGGCGGCGCCGCCGGACCATGCGTCAGGGATATCGGAAGCCGGCGCGGGAGCCGCAGCCGGAGCAGACCACTCGCCGCCGCCACCGCCGCCACCGGAACCACCCTCGCGGGGGCCGATGAACTGGACCGTGTCGGCGATGACTTCGACGCGCTCGCGCTTGCCGGAGCCGTCCTTGGCCTCGTACTCGCTCCAGGACAGGCGGCCGTCGACGGCGACCTGGCGGCCCTTGGCGAGGAAGCGCGCGACGTTATCCGCCTGCGCGCCGAAGGTGGTGACGTTGAAGTAGTTGGGCTCTTCGACCCACTCGCCCGTATCGCCCTTCTTGCGGCGATTGTTGACGGCAATGCGGATCGTGCAGACCGACAGGCCGCTCCCGGTCGAGCGAAGCTCGGGGTCGCGGGTCAGATTGCCGACGAGGATGACTCGATTGATGTTCGCCATGGTGGGTGACCTTTCTGCGGGCGGGTATCCGGGAGTCGATCGTCACCGGTGTTGCGTTACGCGGAGCCTACGGACTCGCGCACGAAACAACCAGATCGGACTCAGGATCCGGCCGCAGCCTCCGCCTTCCGCGCGGGACGCGACTGATGCACGGCCTTATGGCGCAGAACTTCGTCGGTGATCGAGAGGACGCGCTCGGCCTCGGCCAGCGATGCGGGATCGGCCGTGAAGCGGATCACCCAGTAATCGCCCTCTTCGCGCTTCTTGATCGGGAACGCGAGCTTGCGACGACCCCACGGATCGATGGCGTCCCACGAGCCACCGCCACCAAGGATGATGTCGCGCACGCGGTGAACAACCTCTTCCTGGCGCGCCTCATCCACTTCGGGATCGAGGATCAGCATGAATTCGTAGGCGGTCACTTGTTGACAGGTCCTTCGTGTGGGTCACGCATCGCCACGGCGACGCACGGCGGAAAGCCGCGCGGGAGAAGATAGCACCGGTCTGGCAGCGGGGCGACGGACACCGCACCGAGCGCTACGCTGCACCCATGCGAAACGTGAAGCTGATCGGCGGTGTGGCGGCGGGTGCGGCCCTCCTCGTGGCGGCAGGTGTGGCGTCTGCGCCACGTGTCTGGCGACGCCTCCGCGGCGGCGAACCGGCCGACGAGCTGTACGTCGAGGAGTTCGAGAGCGACTACGCCGTTCCTGACGACACCACCTTTGGCGACCCCGAAGCACCCGTGGATGAGGCGGCCAACGCCGCGCTGCGCGAGGAGTTGCGCGAGAAAGTCAGCGGCCTCAATACGCAGCCTGAGGAGCCGACCGCTCCTGTCGCAACGCCCGTCGAGCCCGATCTGATCGTCGAGGGAGTTCCCGGGTCGGACCCGGCGACTGAGGCCGCGCGAGCGCGTCTGCGTCAGAAGGCCGCAGACGCCACGGAGTCGTTCCGCAGCTAGGTGTTCCGCCTACGAGCGTGTGAGACGGTGCGGGTTGGGAACGTGGCACTGGGCGAAACCGGTGCGGCGATCAAGGGCAGATGTCCCAAAGGGGTCAGACCCTTTTGGGACATCACAGGCGCTGTCGGTCTGCCACCACCCGTGGGCATGTCCCAAAAGGGTCTGACCCCTTTGGGACATCCACTGCGCACCATCACGTCGACGTGCGCTCGTCGGGGAGATCTTCTCGCACCGCCGTACAGCATGAGCGTCTCACAGGCTCATAGACAGAACAGCTAGGCGGCGAGTGCGGCGAGTGGGTCGCGCAGCACGTCCCAGACCCCGCCGGGCGTAGCCGAGCCGCAACCGACTGCGCCCGCCAGCATTGCTGTCGCCTCAAGCCATGGTGCGAGCGAGGCGCCGTCGACCAGGTGGTCGGCGACCGCAACCGGGGGCGTCGTGACGGGAATCGCGATCTGGTGCAAGACCGCGCCGCGACGACGGCGCTGTGCGAGGCCAACCAGCTTGCGGCCATCAGCGAGCACCAGTTCGTACGGCGACAGGCCAGCCCAGCACGCACGGCGCGCAGCGGCCTTGTGCGCATCGTCCATCGCGCGCGCCTCGTCGACGGTCACGGTGCGACAGTCAAGCCCCATGCCGATAAGCGCGGTCTGGATCGCCTCGCCGAGCGGGCGGTAGGCCTCCGTCACGTCTTCGGGTGCCAGCGCATGGCCGGCGGGGACGGCGAGGTCGATCAGGAGCGTGCCCGCGTCGCACAGCACTGCGCCGCCGCCGGTGCCGCGCTTGACGACGTCAATCGTGGTCGCGGCGTCGGTCTCCGGCTGGGCCGAGCCGAGCACGAGCGCGGCGGGCGTCACGATCGTCGCGGTCAGGCCGGCCTCACCGAGCGCGGCCGCAGCGAGCAGCGCTGAGCCGATCTCGACGTACTCGGCACCGGTGCGCCTGACGGGCACCTGACTCACGCGCGCCGTCCGGCGAGGCGCCCCACGGCGGCCATCAGTTCGTCGATGCGCTCGTCCTCCGTGCCGGGGCCATGGCCGCCCACCACGCAGTGGCGCACGTGCTCGTCGAGCACGCCAAGCGCCACGCGGTCGAGCGCGGCACGCGCCGCGGAGATCTGGGTGAGGACGTCCATGCAGTAGCGATCCTCTTCGATCATGCGCGCGACGCCGCGCACTTGGCCCTCGGCACGCGAGAGTCGCTTGAGCAGCTCGTCCTTGGTCGCGGCATAGCCGCCGCTGGCTTCAGGGTGATGCATAACGTGGACTCTATAGTACCCCCCGGGGGTATGTATACTGAGCAGGCGATGTCCCCCACCCTCTCCTCGACCGATCACGTCGACCTCGCGCTCGAAGGCCTGCACTGCGCCTCCTGTGTCGGCCGAGCCGAGAGCGCACTGTCGGGCGTTGCCGGCGTCGACTCGGCGTCGGTCAATCTCGCGACCGAGCGTGCCGCGATCGATTTCGATCCCGCGGTCGCCACCGTGCCCCAGCTCGTGCGCGCGATCGCCGAGGCCGGCTACTCCGCCACACCGATTGCTGACGCTGCGCCGCGCACGCACGGCCGCGACCCGCTCGTCAACCGCATGCTCGTGGCGGTCGCACTGTCGATCCCCGTCCTCGCGCTGTCGATGATCCCCGCGCTGCAGTTCCACGGCTGGGGCTGGGTAGCCGGCCTTCTCGCGACACCCGTCGCCCTCTGGTCGGCGTGGCCGTTCCATCGCTCCGCCTTCCTCGCGCTCAAGCACCGCAGCGCATCGATGGACACGCTGATCTCCCTCGGCGTGCTGACGGCCTACATCTCCAGCGTCGCCGCGCTGCTCTTCACCGATGCCGCGTCGATGCCCATGCACCTGTCGCTGACGGCACGAGGCTCGACCGGCGCGCTCACCTTCGAGGTCGCGGCCGTCGTGACCGCGCTGCTGCTGGCCGGCCGCGTGCTCGAGCTGCGCGCGCGCCGTCGCGCCGGCGATGCGGTCCGCGCGCTGGCCGACCTGAGCTCCCCCAACGCCACGCTCGTGCGCGAGGAGGGCGAGATCGTGGTGCCCGTCGCCTCCCTCGTCATCGGCGACGAGGTTCTCGTCCGCCCCGGCGAGCGCGTGCCCGTGGACGGCGTCGTGATCGGCGGCACGTCGTCGATCGACCGCTCACTGCTGACGGGCGAGAGCGTGCCCGTCGACGTCGATCCCGGCGACGAGGTCGCCGGCGGCGCGCTCAACACGACCGGCGTCCTAATCGTGCGCACCGAGCGCATCGGCGCCGACTCCACCGCCGCGCGCATCACGCGACTCGTCGAGCAGGCCCAGACCGAGAAGGCTGGGGCACAGCGGCTGGCCGATCGCATCGCCGGGGTCTTCGTGCCGATCGTGCTTGTGCTGGCCGTCGTCACCTTCGTCGGCTGGCTGCTGACCGGCGCCTCGATCGCCGAGGCGCTCGCGCCCGCCGTCGCCCTGCTCGTCGTCGCCTGCCCGTGCGCGCTCGGCCTCGCCGTGCCTGCGGCGCTGCTCGTGGCCACCGGCCGCGGCGCGCAGCTCGGTATCCTGCTGCGCGGCGCACCGTCGCTCGAACGCGCCGAGAAGGTCTCCGCGATCGTGCTCGACAAGACCGGCACCGTCACCGAGGGGCGGATGGCGCTCGCCGCCGTGCACGTGTTGACGGGCGAGAACCCCGAGCGCGTGCTGGCGCTCGCCGCAGCCGTCGAGGTCGGCTCGGAGCACCCCGTCGGGCGCGCCATCGCGCAGGCCGTCGAGTCGCCTCTGCCCGCCCACGATTTCGCCGCCCGCCCCGGCGTCGGCGCCGAGGCCATCGTCGATGGCGTGCGCGTGATCGTGGGGCGTCCGGACCGCCTACGTATCGAGGGCCTCACGCTCGCTCCCGAGCTGATCGCCGCTGCTGCGGCCGAGGCCCAGCAGGGCCGCGCGATCGCGGCGGTCGCCTGGGACGGGGAGATCCGCGCGATCCTCTCGACCAGCGATCAGCTCCGCCCTACCAGCGCGCAGGCCATCAAGAACCTCCGCGCACTCGGCCTTGAGCCGATTCTGCTGACCGGCGATAGCGCGGCCGCGGCCACCGTGGTCGCCGCTCAGGTGGGCATCACCCGCGTGATCAGCGATGTCTTGCCCGAGGACAAGGCCAACGAGGTCGCGCGTCTGCAGGCTGAGGGCCTCGCCGTCGCCGTCGTCGGTGATGGCCTCAACGACGCACCCGCGCTCGCTCGCGCCGACCTTGGCATTGCGATGGGCTCCGGTGCCGACGCCGCGATCGCAGCCGCCGATGTCACGCTCGTACGCCCCGACCTGCTGGGTGCCGCCGACGCAGTTCGCCTCGCCCGCCAGACCATGCGGACGATCCGCGGCAACCTCTTCTGGGCGTTCGCGTACAACGTGGTGCTGCTGCCCCTTGCCGCCCTCGGCTTTCTCAACCCGATCCTGTCGGGTCTCGCGATGGCCTGCTCGAGCCTCTTCGTGCTGGGCAACTCGCTGCGCCTGCGGCGCTTCCGCGCCAGGTAGTACGCCGGGGGTGTGGTCAGTTTGGGTCCGGCCCCAGATTGACCGCCATGTGGTCAATCTGGGGCCGGACCCAAACTGACCACACCCCCACCCCCGCAAGGGATCACGTTTCCGTCCGCGAAACCGCACCTAGGATGGGGCGACGGCCCCCGGTTCACCATGCGCCAATTCACCACCGCCCTCACGCTGCTTCTGCTCGCCCTGATCGTCGTGGGCTCTGCCGGTGCGGCCACGGATCCGACCGTGCCGTCGGACGACAACGAGGGCGACGCCAGCGCCATCCCCGATTACGTCTACGCCGGCCCGTTCGAGGACAACTCGCAGATTCCCGACTCGCTCAAGCGCACCACGTTCAAGCTGGCCGGCAAGGACACCATCACCGCGACCACCTGGTACACGGCGTGGAATGGCCGCACGCTGCGCCTCGTGGCGTCCTACCCGCGCTACCCGCAGAAGCAGCGCCTGCCGCTCGTGCACGTGTTCCACGGTGCCGGCGGCCGTGCGGTCTGCAACCAGACGTTCGGCAACGCACCCGGCGCCTACGGCTTCGTGGTCGCATGCATCGACGGCACCGGCCGCTACGCACGCGGCTACTCGTACGGCTCGCCCGAGAACCTCGCCGACAACGCGAAGATCGTGCAGTTCCTGCGCGCCCGTCTGCCTGGTCTGCGTATCGACACGAATCGACAGATCGCTGCCGGCGGCTCGATGGGCGGCGAAGACGCGCTGCTGTTCGGCGTGAAGTACCCCGCGATGGCGCAGACGATCGTCGCCATGGATGCCCCGATCGACATGAGCAAGCGCTTCTGGAAGCTGCCGACAATCCGTCAGCGCGCGCTGTACCAGGAGTGCCAGGGCACGCCGTATCTCGCCCCCGACTGCTTCGCCGAGCGCAGCCCGCTGACCTTCGCCGCGAACCTCGCCAATTCGAATCAGACGCTGATCCTGTACTGGTCCGTCAACGACGAGATCAGCCCGCAGGAGCAGATGCCGACGCTGGCACGCGCGATTCACGCGGCCAATCCCACACGATCATTCCTGATCCGCGTCGGCAACTGGGGCCACGGCGGCGCCTGGCCTCCCGCCACACGCAACAACGAGTGGCTGGCCGACGCGGGCCTCACCGATGACGGCGTGCGCGCCGACACGAAGCATCCGAATGGCTGGCGCATCGAGGTCGATGCCTCGACGGATCTGACCGACCTGCCGTCGTACTACCCCAACTAGCGCGGGGCGCGGCTATTCTGCCGCCTTCCATGACGCGGCACCTGCTCACCATCGGCGATCTCGACGCCCCCACGCTCCACGCACTGATCGCAGACGCGCGCGCCTGCAAGGCCGATCCGTCCTCGGTCCACGGCCTGCTGACGGGTCGGACCGTGCTGCTGCACTTCACGAAGGCCTCCACCCGCACGCGCGTCTCCGTTGAGACCGCGGTCGTGCGCCTTGGTGGCCACCCCATCTTCACCCGCGGCGACGAGCTGCAGCTTGGTCGCGGCGAGCCGATCGCCGATACCGCGCAGGTCCTCTCGCGCATGTGCGACGCGATCTTCATCCGCACGTTCGCGCACGCCGACGTCGAAGAGCTCGCGCGCACCGCGACGATCCCCGTCGTCAACGCACTGACCGACACCCATCACCCGCTACAGGCGCTGGCCGACCTCATGACGATCGAGGAGCACCTCGGCGAACTGCAGGGCAAGACGATCGCGTGGATCGGCGACGGCAACAACGTCTTTCACTCGCTCGCGCAAGCCGCAGCACTCGCCGGCATGCACATTCGCATCGCCGCGCCCGCGGGGTACGACGCGGACCCCGAGGTGACGGCCGCGACGGCGCTGATCGCGGCCGAGCACGGTGGGTCGCTGACCGAGCTGCGCGATCCCGCCGAGGCGGTTGCCGGCGCCGACGTCGTCGTCACCGACGTGTTCGTGTCGATGGGCGAAGAGGCGCAGGCCGACGAGAAGTTCGCCGCGTTCGACGGGTATCAGGTCGACGCCGCACTGATGGCGCAGGCCGCGCCGACCGCCATCTTCATGCACTGCCTGCCCGCGCACCGCGGCGAAGAGGTTTCTGCCGACGTCATCGACGGGCCGCAGTCGGTCGTGTGGGACGAGGCGGAAAACCGCCTCCACACCACGATCGCCGTGCTCCGGCACCTGCTCGACTGAGGCGGGCCTAGGCCGCCTCGGGCGGCTGCTCCGTACCGTCCGGCTGTGGCTGCGCGGGCGTTGCTGGCTCGCCAGGCGCCCCCTGCTCCTCGTCCACCTCGGGCCACGGCTCGACGAACGTGCCCGGCTCCATCGCCAGCACCATGCCGATCTGGCTGGCGATACCTGCGCCGAACCAGAGCGCCTGGATCTCGTCGGCCTGCAAGCGCTCGGAGACGCCAAGCCCGCTCAACTCAGGCGGGATCGGAGTGGATTCGATCTTCAGGAGCTGACGATCGACGAAGGCATGGAGGGCGTCGCGCTGGATGGTAGGCATGCCGATGACGATCGCACCAGGCGCGTGCCCGGCGAGCGACGCGGCGTGACGGGATGCGCGCGGAGCTACGCCAGCGCCGCGCGCAGCGCGTCGGGATCCGTGATGGGTGTGCGGCACGTCATGCGTTCGCAGACGTAAGCCGCCGGCGCGCCGGCGACCAGGCCACGGCCGGCGAGCAGCGGCACCTCAGCACAGCGCAGATCGGTCAGATCGCCGATGACGATGATGTCCCACGGTGCGAAGCGCCGATCAACGACCTCGCGCAGCGCGAGCGTGCGCGGGTCGTCGGGTGCACCGACGATCGCGATCTCGCGTGGCGTCGTCGCAGCCTGCTGGACGACGCCGAGCAGCGTGCCGAAGACATGGGGATGCCGCTCCATCACCGCGCGCACGGCATTGACGCTGTGCAGCGCCGCCTCTTCCCACGCGTAGTCGCCGTAGATGCGCCCGAGGCGCAGCAGGCACGAGGAGATCAGCGAGGAGCCGCTCGACGACGGCTGATCCTCCACGCTCTTGGTGCGCGCAACCAACTGCTCGCCGTCGGCCGAGGCCAGATAGAAGCCGCCGCGCGGCGCGTCATGGAAGAGCCGCAGCGCCTCCTCCGTGAGCCGTCGCGCCTCGAGCAGGTAATCGAGGTTCCCCGTCGCGGCGTGCAGGCGCAGCAGGCCATCGGCGACGGCGCCGTAGTCCTCGCTGAAGCCCGCGGCCGTACCAGGGGTGCCGCGCCACGAGCGCAGGAGCGTCCCGTCTTCTCGGGTGAGGTGCTCGCGCACGAAGGCGGCGATGCGCTCGCCGATGGCGACGAACTCGGGCTCAGCGAGCAACCGGCCGGCATCGGCGTAGGCGGCGATGGCGAAGCCGTTCCACGCGGCCAGTGCCTTGTCATCGCGGCCGGGCTGCGGGCGCAGGTCGCGCGCCGCATGGAGCTGCTGGCGTGCGCGCCCAAAGCGCTCGGCCGCATCGTCCTCGGCGAGTCCCGCGCGCTCAGCGGCCTCCTCAAGCGGCGCGACGATACTCAGCACCGTGGCGCCTGTCTCTTCGAAGTTGCCGTCGGGCGTGACGTTCCAGACGTCCTTGACGAGCGCCGCGTCGATGGGATCGGTGACGACCTCGTCGATCTGGCCTGGGGTCCAGATGAACGTCAGACCCTCCTCCCCCTCCGTGTCGGCGTCCTGGCCGGAGGCGAGACCGCCCTCGGGCAGCGACAGCTCTCGATCCATGTAGCGCAGCGTGGAGCGTGCGACGTCGGCGTAGCGGTCGCTCTCGGCCGCTAGCGCGGCGTGCGCGTACGCGCTGGCCAGCAGCGCGTTGTCGTAGAGCATCTTCTCGAAGTGCGGCACGAGCCAGTAGCCGTCGACGGCGTAGCGATGGAAGCCGCCACCGACCTGGTCGTGAATGCCACCGTCGGCCATGCGGTTGAGCGTGAGGCGCGACATGTACTGGCCGTCGCGGCCACGGGCGCGATCGTCGCAGCCGAACAGGAACGGGAAGATCGGGCTCGGTGGGAACTTCGGTGCGCCGCCGAAGCCACCATGGACCTGATCGAACATCGTCGCGAGCTTGGCGATCGAGCGGTCGATCATCTCACCGCCGGGGGCGTCGTCGTACTCGGCCTCCTCGCTGGCGTGCCGATCGTTCGTCGCCTTGAGTGCCGTCGAGATGCGCTCGGCCTGCGCCTCAACGTCGCCGCGGCGCTCGCGATACGTCTGGCTGACGGCGTCCATCACCTGCTGGAAGCTCGGCATGCCGGGCCGGTTCTGCGGCGGGAAGTACGTGCCGCCGTAGAACGGACGCCCGTCGGGTGTGAGCCACATCGTCATCGGCCAGCCGCCATGACCGGTCAGTCCGACGACGGCCTCCATGTAGAGGGCATCGACATCGGGACGCTCCTCGCGATCGACCTTCACGTTGACGAACAGGCGATTCATCATCGTCGCCGTCTCAACGTCCTCGAACGACTCATGCGCCATCACGTGACACCAGTGGCAGGACGCGTAGCCGATGCTCAGCAGGACGGGCACATCGCGCTTGGCCGCCTCGGCGAACGCGGCCTCACCCCAGGGCTGCCAGTCGACCGGATTATCGGCGTGCTGAAGCAGGTACGGGGACGTCTCGTTGGCGAGGCGATTGGGCATATCAGGGACTTCGCAGTTCCCGGCGAATCAGTTCGCCGAGACGTCGACGCCGACCATCATGCTCGCGGTCTTCAACCGCTGATCCAATGTGATCATGGAGACGGGCTCCGGCAGGAGCAATGCAGTGGCGAGGTGAATCGCGTCGAGCGAGCGCAGTCGCACCTCAGGCGCGATCTGCGACGCCTTCGCGATGACGGCGCGATCAATGTCGACCAGACGCACAGCTTGCAACCGCTCGCGCGCAAGCCTTCGAACGTGCTCGCCGTACCCCGCTGTCACCCGCGCTACCTCGATCTCGAGCAATGCCGAAGACACCGTGGGATGCTCCATCATCACGCGTCGCATGGGCTCGGAATGCACCTCGCCGCCGAGCGCCGAGACGAACGCGGAGGCATCGAGATAGAGCATCACAGGTCGAACCTGCTCGGCTCTCCGGCATCGCGGCGCAGATCGTCGAGGATGTCGAGCATGGAGACGCCGTTCTCGTCCAGCAGCGATACGGGCTCGAAATCGGCCCAGGACGACGGCGGCAGCGTGGCGGGACGCATGCGGCCCTCGGCGATCCACCGCGCTTCCCAGTCATTCTCGCCTTCTCGCACGGGTACGAGCCGCGCGATCGGTTTGCCGCGCTCGGTGACGGTGAGGGATTCACCGTCCTTCACCCGGGCGAGATACGTGCTCGCGTACTGGCGGAGCTCACGAACGCCAATGGAATCAGCCATGTGCTACACGGTAGCACGTGCGTGAACACGCACTTGGCGGGCGGCAGTCCCCCGACCGGCCGCCCGCCAGTGCGTTCCGTGCCTAGCCCTTGGGCTGGGGCACAATGCGGATGTACGGCTTGGGCTCGTTCCAGCCCTCGGGCCAGATCTCCTTGGCCTGCTCGTTGTTGACCGAGCCCGCGATGATGACGTCGTCGCCCTGCTTCCACTGGGCGGGCGTCGCGACCTTGTGCTTCGCCGTCAGCTGCAGCGAGTCGATCACGCGCAGGACCTCGTCGAAGTTGCGGCCCGTCGTCATCGGGTAGGCCAGGACGAGCTTGACCTTCTTGTCCGGGCCGATCACGAACACGTTGCGCACCGTCTGGTTGTCCATCGGGGTGCGGTCGGCGACGTCGCCCTCGACGTCGGCCGGGAGCATGTCGTACAGCTTCGAGACGTTGAAGTCCGTATCGCCGATCATCGGGAAGTTCGGGCGCGTGCCCTGCGTCTCCTCGATGTCATCGGCCCACAGGGAGTGGCGATCGACCGGGTCGACCGAGAGGCCGATGATCTTGACGCCGCGCTTCTGGAACTCGCCGTTGATGCTGGCCATGTAGCCGAGCTCGGTCGTGCAGACCGGCGTGAAGTCCTTGGGGTGCGAGAAGAGGACGGCCCACGAGTCGCCGATCCAGTCGTGAAAGTCGATCTCGCCTTCGGTCGTCTGCGCGGTGAAGTTCGGCGCGATGTCGTTGATGCGAATGCCCATGTCGGGGGTCTCCTTGGGGTTCGAGCGCCTCATACGCGCTGTATGAGGATCACTTGTTTCACTTATTGAATTAAGTTATAGCAGCGATTTGTCAGCCTCGGGTGATCCCGCATCGCGATTCACCACCTAGATGCAGGTGACGCCAGCGCGCTCGGCGGCGGCACGGAGTTGCTGATCGCACGTCGCGAGCTCAAGCCCCGTCTCCACTGCCAGCACGAGGTAGGCCGCGTCGTACGTGGTGAGCCCCGTCACCTGCGCCGCCTCGACGACGCTCCACCGCAGCTCGCCCGGCGGCGCCGTGTCCACCGGCGCTGCCGTCAGGTCTTCGACAATGCTGCGCGCGGCCTCTTCCGAGAGGCGGCCGGCATGCCACCCGTTGAGGATTGCGTTCGCAACTTCGGCCGCCCAGATGGCGGGCACGACCGCGCGATCCTGACGCAGGCGCTCCAGCACCGCAGCGCCGACCGGCCCAACCTCGTCGTCGGCAACCGCCTCGATCGCCGCCGATGCATCAAGGACGAAGGGCACGCTAGCGGCGCCCCTCGCGGACCCAGGACGCGACCTCGCCGGACTCGAACGTGAGCCCCATCGCCCGGCGGTTCGCCACGACGCGGTCGACCCACGCCGCGCGTGAATCTGCCTCATCGACGATCGGCACGAGCCGCGCCACAGGCTTGCCATGTCGGGTGATGGTCACCTCGACACCGGCCTCGACCTCGCCGATCAATCGGGAGAGATGCGTCTTTGCTTCGTACACGCTGACATCCATAGCGCCGATTCTAGTCAGCAACTGGTCAGAACTTTGCACGGATGCCTACGCGATCTGCGCAGGGTCGCTCCAAGCCCGCGCGTAGACTCACCACATGCAGCCAGCTGACCTCCTGATCGACAACCTCGCCACCCTTGCCTCGATCGACGCCGACGGCGACTTCGGCGTCCAGCACAACGCGGCGATCGCGATTCGCAACGGTCACATCGAGGCCGTCGGCCCCCGCGAGGAGGTGCTCAGGGCGGTGCAGCTGGCCGACGACGCCGAGGTGATCGATGCCCGCGGCATGAGCGCCGTGCCCGGCCTCGTCGACTGCCACACGCACATCGTCTACGGCGGCAACCGCATCCACGAGTTCGACCTGCGCGCCCAGGGCGCGGACTACGAGCGCATCGCGGCCGAAGGCGGCGGCATCAAGGCCAGCGTGAAGCTCACGCGCGAGGCGACCGACGAGGAGCTGCTCGCCGCGGCCACCAAGCGACTGGCGCGCATGCGCGCACTCGGTACGACGACCGCCGAGGTGAAGTCGGGCTACGGCCTCACCGCCAAGGACGAAGCGCGCATGCTCGCGACCGCCAAGGCCGCCGGCGAAGCGGCGGGCGTGCGCACGACAACGACCTGCCTCGCTCTCCACTCCACCCCGCCCGAGGCGGCCTCGCCCGACGCGTACGTGGACTACGCGATCGAGGAGATCCTGCCGGCCTGCGCACCCTTCGCCGACGCGGCCGACGTGTTCCTCGAGCGCGGCGTCTTCGACGTCGAGCAGTCGCGCCGCTTCCTCGAGGCCGCGCGTGGCCATGGTCTGCGCCTGCGCCTCCACGCCGACCAGTTCTCCGAGATGGGCGCCGTCCCACTCGCGATCGAGCTCGATGCCGCGAGCGTCGATCACCTCGAGGCGACCACCGACGACGGCGTCAAGCTGCTCGCCGCCTCCAACGTCATCGGTGTCGGCCTCCCCGTTGCCGCGCTCACACTGAAGCGCCCGATGCCGCCACTGCGCCAGCTGCTCGACGCCGGTGGGCGCGTGGCGCTCGCGACCGACGCCAACCCGGGCTCCGCCCCGTGCCTGTCGCTGCCGACCACGATGCACCTCGCCTGCACCCAGATGGGGCTGTCGTGTGCCGAGGCGCTCGCCGCCGCCACCGTCGGCGGTGCCGCAGTGCTCGGACTCGACGATGAGGTTGGCCGCCTGGCGGTTGGCTTCAAGGCCGACGTCGTGCTCGTCGATGACCCGGACTGGCGGCAGCTGATCGCCCAGCTCGGCGCCGAGCCGGCGCGCGTCATCCGCGGCTAGACGATCGCGCCGAGCGAGTCGCGCGCGACCAGCTCGGCGTAGCGCCCGCCCCGTGCGACCAGCTCGGCGTGCGTGCCGCGCTCGACGATCGCGCCCGCATCCATGACGAGGATCTGATCGGCATCGCGCACCGTCGAGAGGCGGTGGGCGATCGTGATCGTCGTGCGTCCTTCGGCGAGAGCGTCGAGCGCCTCCTGGACCTGGCGCTCCGTGTCGACGTCGAGCGCGCTGGTGGCCTCATCGAGGACGAGGATCGGCGGATTGCGCAGCACCGTGCGGGCAATCGCGATGCGCTGCTTCTCGCCACCGGAGAACCGATAGCCGCGCTCGCCCACGACGGTGCCATAGCCATGTTCGAGACTCTCGATGTGGTCGTGAATGCGCGCCGCACGGCACGCCTCCTCGATCTGCTCGTCGGTCGCGTCGGGCTGGGCGAAGCGGAGGTTCTCGCGCACGGTTGCGTGGAAGAGGTACGTCTCCTGGCTGACGACGCCGACCAGGTCAGCCAGCGAGGCGAACGAGACATCCTTGACGTCGATGCCGTCGATGCGCACCGCGCCGCGCTCGGCGTCGTAGAGGCGCGCCACGAGGTAGCCGAGCGTGGTCTTGCCCGAGCCCGTCTCCCCCACGACCGCCGTGCTCGTGCCGGGCGCCGCCAGGAACGTCGCGGCGGCAATCGTCCACGGGCCCGACTCCTCGTAGCGGAACCAGACGTCATCGAACGCGACCTCGCCCTTCACCTCGGATCGGTCGAGCGAGCGCGTGCCCTCGTGCTCGTCGATGTCGACCTCGAGATCGAGGTACTCGAAGATGCGATCGAACAGCGCGAGCGAAGCCTGCACGTCGATGCCGACGCTGAGCAGCGCACCGACGGGGAAGAAGATGCGCGTCTGGATGGTCGCGAAGGCGACGAGCGTACCGATGGAGACCGCGCCGAAGCCATTGGCGATCGACCAGCCGCCCGCCCAGTAGACGAGCGCGGGCAGAATCGCGAACGAGGCGCTGATCGATGCCATCACCCAGCGGCCTGCCATGCGCTGACGCACCTCGAGCTCGGCCAGCTCGCGCGACTCGTAGCGGAAGCGTTCGGCCAGCTCGGGGCCGCGACCCATCGTCTTGCCGAGCAGCACGCCAGAGACGGACAGCGACTCCTGCACCAGCGACGAGATATCGGCCAGCGTCTTCTGCCGTTCCGACGCGAGCTTGCGGCGCTCGACCCCGACGCGGCGCGTGAGGAGCACGAAGAATGGCACCAGCACGAGCGAGAGGATTGCGAGGCGCCAGTCGAGCAGGAACATGGCGGCGACCGCAGCGAGCACCGTGGTGACGTTGGAGACGACGGAGGTCGCCGTCGAGGTGACGACGTCGTCGACGCCGCCGATGTCGTTGGCGATGCGCGACTGGACCTCGCCGGTGCGCGTGCGGGTGAAGAACGCGAGCGACTGGCGCTGCAGGTGCTCGTAGACGTCGGCGCGGAGCTCGTGCATGACCTCCTGTCCGACGCGGTTCGACAGGTACGTCTGGGCGACACCGAGGATGCCGACGATGATCGCGATCCCGATCATGCCGAGGGCGAGCCAGGCCAGCAGCGTCGTGTTGTTCGTGGGGATCGCGTTGTCGATCACGTCGCGCAGAAGGAAGGCCGGCACCATGCCGAGCGCGCTCGAGAAGACGATCAGCGCGAGGACCAGGCTGAGGCGGCTGCGCTCCGGCCCGAACAGGCGGAAAACGCGGCGCAGGTTCGCGCGGCGGACCTCGGGGTCCTCCGGGCGCGCGGGCTTATCGCCCACATCGAACGTGCCATGTCTGCCGCGTGCGCTCATTAGTAGACCTAACGCTAGAGCGCATCGCCGTATGCCGCAGCGCACGCCGCGCGCGCGCGAAGTGCGAAGAGGATCACATGACCCTCGAGGACTCGTAGGCTTTCACCCATGGCGCACGACCACGAACACGGCCCGGACTGCGGGCACGACCACGAGCACGGTCACGACGGGGGCCACGACCACGCGCACGAGGATGCGCCGCACCATCCGGTCTTCGATAACCACGAGTTGTCGGACGACGAGGCCGAGCGCCTCGCTGATGAGCTCGCTGAGGCCACCGCGCGGATGGCGAGCGAGCTCGCCTTTGCGATTGGCCCGTACCGCGAGCGCGAGTCGTTCGCGCTCGCGGGCGCCCCGGTCGCTGTGGTCTTCGAGCGTGCGCCGAACTCTAAGGCCAAGCCGAAGCACCGCTCCGGCCAGCTGGCCCCCGAACTGCTGCCGTTCCTCGTCGATGCAACGGTGCGGACGCGCGAGCGCATCGCGTACGCCGACGATGAGGACAACCCGTTTTTGATCGCCCTGGTGCTGGCGTGTTTCTACGCCGTCGAGTCGTCGCGCTCAGGTGCGCTTGGCCTCGGACCGGAGACGCGCCGCGTGCAACCGACCGTCGAGGTGCTCAGAGACGATGCGGCCACCGCAGACATCTTCGGCGTCCCTGGCTCGGCGATGCTGCGCGCGATCGCGCCCGTCGAGGCAGCGACGGGCGGCGAGACGATCGCTGCCGTCCAGCTCGTCTGGCGCACCTGACGCTGCTCCAAGCCAGCGTCTAGCATCTCGCCATGAGCGAGACCGAGCTCCAACGACTGCAGCGCGAGGCGCTGGCCGACCCCGACAGGTTCTGGGCGCGCGAGGCGGCGAGTCTGCCATGGCTCTCGCCGTGGGAGAGCGTGCTCGACTGGGCGCCGCCGACGTTCACCTGGTTCAACGGCGCGACGACCAACATCACGATCGCGTGCCTCGACCGCCACGTTGACGCGGGCTTTGGTGACCGACCCGCGCTGATCTGGCTGCGCGAGGACGGCGCCGAGCGACGACTGTCGTACGCCGAGCTGTTGGCCGAGGTCGAACGCGTCGCCGCTGCTCTGCGAGCGCTCGGCATCGACCGCGGCGACCGCATCACGATCTCGATGCCCGTCAGCGTCGAGGCAATCGCGCTGATGCTCGCGTGCGCCCGCATCGGCGCGATCCACAGCGTCGTGTTCGCCGGCTTCGGTGAAGGCGCGCTCGGCCAACGCATTCGCCTCTCGGGCTCCAAGGCCGTCTTCGTCGCGGACTCGACGAGGCGCCGCGGCAAGGTCGTGCCGCTCAAGCACATCGTCGATGCCGCCCTGGCCGCTGGCGACCATGACGTCGAGCACGTGATTGTGCAGCGCCGCGAGCCCGACGCTGCACCCGCGGGCGACGGCGAGCTCGACTGGGACGACTTCCTCGCGGACGGCGAGGGCACCAGCGGCGCCTACGCCGAGGTGGCGGCGACCGACCCGGTCTTCATCCTCGCCACCAGCGGCACGACCGCCACGCCGAAGCTCGTCGTGCACGTGCACGGCGGCTACATGGCGGGCCTCGACGCGATGGGGCGCTGGGTCTATGGCCTCGAACGCGATGACATCTGGTGGTCGACGTCCGACATCGGCTGGATCGTCGGCCACTCGTACATCGTCTACGGCCCCCTGCTCGCGGGCGCGGCGTCGATCGCCTTCGAGGGCTCGCTCGACTACCCCGGTCCCGACACGCTCTACCGCCTGATCGCGCAGGAACGCGTGACCGGGCTGTTTACCGCACCCACGGCCGTGCGGATGCTGATGCAGCACGGCACCGCGCCAGCGGAGAGCTACGACCTCTCGAGCCTCACGCGCGTCTTCTGCGCGGGCGAAACGCTCAATCCACCGGCGTGGGAATGGCTGCAGCGCGACGTGCTCGGTGACCGCGTGCCGGTGATCGACCACATGTGGCAGACCGAGACCGGCGTGCCGCTGTTCGCCAACCCGTGGGGGCTCGGCCTCGAGGAGATTCGCCCCGGTTCCGGCGGGCTCCCGATGCCAGGCTGGGACGTCGCGATCGTGGACCCGCAGACGCACGAGGAGCTCCCGGCAGGCCAGGCCGGGATGATGATCGTGCGCCAGCCGTTCCCGTCGCTGACCGGCACGATCTGGAACGACCCCGAGCGCTACGCCCAGGACTACTGGTCGCGCGTCCCGAACGCCTACGCGAGTGGCGACGCCTGCAAATTCGACGCTGAGGGCTACGCCTGGTTCGCCGGCCGTGCCGACGAGGTGATCAAGATCGCCGCGCATCGCATCGGCACGGTCGAGGTCGAAACGGCGTTCCTGCACCACCCCGCGGTCGCCGAGACAGGTGCGACCGGCCAGCCGGACGAGCTGCGCGGCGAGATCGTCGCAGTCTTCGTCGTCCTCAAGCCCGGCATCGAACCCTCGCCCGCACTCGAACAGGAGCTACGCGCGACCGTGCGCGAGGTGCTCGGCCCCGTCGCGGTGATCGGCGATCTGCGCTTCGTCTCCAGCCTACCGAAGACGCGCAGTGGCAAGATCATGCGCCGCGTACTGAAGGCGGTCGTGACCGGTGTGGACGTCGGGGACGTCTCGACGATCGAGAATGAGGGCTCGGTCGAAGACGCCCGCGCGGCCTTCCAGCAGCTGCGGGCCGAGACCGACGCGTCTTAGCCGGCGGGCTCGCGCAGCCAGCGCACGAAGTTCGCGATCTCGGGGCGCTCGACCCAGCCGTGCTGCTCGTAGAAGCGACGCTCGTACGAGGCGCGCCGTTTCGCATTGAGCAGTGACAGGCGAAACGCTCCACGCTCGCGCGCCTCGGTCTCGATCATGGCGAGCAGCTCGCTGCCGATGCCGCGGCCACGATACGCGTCGAGAATGAAGAGCTCGGAGAGGTAGCCCTCGGGTCCGGGCATGAAGAGGTCGTGCACCCAGTGGACGTTGGCGTACCCGATCAGACCGCCATCGTCCTCGACAAGGAGCAGCGTCGTGCCGGGGCTTGCGACGGCGGCAGGCACATGACGTGCGGCAACGTCGGCGACGTCCTCGCCCGCGAGCATCGGCAGATCGCCAAGGGTCGCGAGGAGTACGGCGATCGCGGGCGCATCCTCCGCACGTGCCAGGCGGATGCGGTGCTCGCTCGGCATCGGCTCAGGAGCCGGGGACGGCGCGGAGCTCGGTGAAGATCTTCAGCGAGCCATTCGGCAGCGTGGCGTGAATGTCCACGTCGTCGATCTTCTTGTACACGCCGATGCCGACGGTCGTCATCTGGATGCGTGCCAGCAGGCCCGCCTTGCGCTCGACGTTGAGTGGCTGCGTAAACACGAGCGCGTCTGCCTCGCGGACGAAGTCGACACCCTCCGTCATCATCGCCCCGTTCTTGAAGACCGCGAGGTTGCCCTCCGCGCCCTTCGGCAAGAGGACTCGGCGGCCTATGGGGGTGTCATCAGCCATGGCTGCATCGTAAGCGGAGACCCGGGACGGCCGACGAGTACAGTGGTGAAGGTGTCGTCCACGCTGATCGATCTCCACATGCACTCGACGTCGTCGGACGGCAAGCTCTCGCCGACCGCGGTCGTGCAGCTGGCCGCCGAGCGCGGACTTGATCTGATCGCCCTGACCGACCACGACACGCTGCGCGGCGTCGCCGAGGCGCAGGCCGCGGGCCGCGAGCACGGCGTCGCTGTCCTCCCCGGTGTCGAGCTGTCAGGCCGGTATCCCAATGGGCAGTGCCACCTGCTGGCGTGGCTGCCCGACCCCGTGCCTGCCTCGTTCCTCGACTGGACGCATGTGAAGGAGCGCGATCGCGAGGCCCGGGCACGCGAGATGGTCGAGCGTCTGCAGGCCCTCGGACTCGAGCTCACGTGGGACGACGTGCGTGCCGCCGCCGAATTCAACATCGGTCGCCCGCACGTCGCCGATGCGCTCGTCGCAACCGGCGCCGCGACCAGCCGCAAGGATGCCTTCGAGCGCTGGATCGGTGGCGACTGCCCCGGCTACGTGCCCAGCGGCAAGACGGAGCCTGCAGAGATCATCGAGCGCGTGGTCGAGGCCGGTGGCGTGATCTCGCTGGCCCATCCGTACTCGCTCAACCTCGACCACGCAGCGCTCGACGCGTACGTCCAGCACCTCGCGGACGCCGGCCTGTGCGCGATCGAGGCGCACCGTCCCGACCAGGACCCCGCCACGCAGACGGCGTACCACGCGCTGGCCGAGCGCCATGGCCTGCTCGTCTCGACGGGCTCGGACTTCCACGACATCGAGCGCGAAGAGGAGCGCCAGCGCCCCCTCGGCGGCAGCGGTAGCCCCGGCATCAACGCGGACGATCGGGAGGCGCTGCTCAGCCGCCTACCCGGCGCACGCGATGCCCTTGCCGGGTGAGGTGCTCGATCAGCTTCTCGGCATGATCGCCCTGGATCTCGACGGCGCTGTCGCGCACCGCGCCACCCGCACCGACCAGCTTCTTGAGGTCTTTCAGCGCGGCCTTGGGGTCGCCGGGCAGGCCCGTGACGAGCGTGACCCAGCCATTACCGCGGCCGCCGCGCCGCCGCTCGACGCGCACGATGCCGTCGCTCGGATGCCCCTGCGCCGCGCCGGGTCCCGGCGTCGCGCCACGGCGCTGGCGCTTGCCGGCCCCGCGCAGATCGCCATCTTCGGTCGAGTACACCCGCGTCATGCCGTCATTATGCAGCGGTGACCAAGGGGCGATTCGCACCGACGCCAAGCGGCGACCTGCATCTGGGCAACATCCGGACCGCGCTGATCGCGTGGTTGCACGCACGCGCCACGGGTGGGTCGATCCAGCTGCGCATCGACGACCTGGACGTGGATCGCTGCAAGGAGGAGTTCGAGTTCCGGCAGCTGGAGGACTTGGCCTGGCTCGGCCTGACGTGGGACGGCGAGTTGCTGCGGCAGTCGGAGCGCATTGAGCACTACACCGCTGCGCTTGTGCAACTGCAGAGCGCCGGTCTGGTCTACCCCTGCTTCTGCACGCGCGCCGAGATCAAGGCCGCCGCCTCGGCCCCGCACGGCGATGAGGGACCGATCTACGGCGGCACCTGCCGCGGGCTCGATCCGGCCGCTGCCGCCGAACGCATCGCTGCGGGCGAGCGCCATGCCCTGCGACTCGCAGTGCCCGCCGGCGTGGAGCGCTTCGACGACTTCGTCCACGGCCCCGTCGCGATCGACGTGGCGGCAACGGCGGGCGACCTCGTGCTCGTGCGCTCCGACGGCGTAATCGGCTACCAGCTGGCCTGCGCCGTCGATGACGCGCTGCCGCAGATGACGCACATCGTCCGCGGCGAGGACCTCCTCCCCTCCGCGGCGTTCCAGCGCGTGATCATGCGCCTGCTCGACCTCGAGCCGCCCGCGTACGGGCACGTGCCACTGATGCTCGGCGACGACGGCGCACGCCTGGCCAAGCGCCACGGCGCGATCACGCTGCGCGAGCATCAGGGGCACGGTGCCACACCCGAGGGCATCACCGGCATGCTCGCCGGGATGTTCGGCATCGGCGACGGCACGCCGGCCGACCTCGAGCAATTGATTCCACTCGCTGCGGGGTAGTGCCTCTGACGGCTGCGGCGGCGGCGGTGATTCGCAGATCGACCCGTGCCCCGCGCGCGATGCGTCAGCTGCGCGGGTGTTCGCGCTCGCGAATGCCGATCTCACCGATCTCCTGCAGCGGATCGATTTCGATCGGCATCGTGTCGATCGCGTCGATCTCCGAGGCGCCGAGCGGCTCGAGGCCGAGCGCGGGGTCCGACACGTGGATTACCGTCGCCGGATGCAGCAGCAACGCGACGGGTTCGCGGCCTTCTTCGAAGGCACGATGGATCGCGCCCTGCAGGTCCTCGAGAAAGAGTTCGCCATCGGCCATGCCAGCCAGCGTACCAACGCGAAGGCACGCACCTGCGGCGGATAGGATGGGTCGGTGGCCGCCCGCCGTCTGCTTCCCCTGCTCGCCCTCACTGCGGTGCTCGCGGCGTGCGGCGGCGCCACCGCAGACCCGCAGACGCAGTCGGTCGTCCCTGCCCCTCCGCCAACCGGTGCGAACGCCGTGACGATCTCGCCGTTCGAGGCGAGCAGCGGCGAGACGACGAGCGCCGATAGTGGCGGGGCGCAGGCGATCTTTCCGGCCGAAACGCCGTCGGGCGTCCTCGCACTGGCCGCCCAACATCCGAACGGGCAGGTCGTCTACGCCACGATTGTCAACGGCACCCAAGGCGAGCTGACGCTGGCGCGGCTCGGCGACAAGGCGCTCGTGGCCGTCACGGGCGACACTGGCACGACGCGCGTGGGTGTCAATCTCGCAAACTCCTCGATCACCTGGGTGTGCGTCACGCAGGGTGCTGACACGCCGACGTGCAGGAGGAAGGACTTCGATCGCAACGGTGCAACCGCCCTGGCGACGGCCGCGCAACTGGTTGGCGAGGACACCGCGCGTCAGATCGCTGCAAAGGTCGCTGCCGCCAGCGACGGCGGCCTGCAGGTGCAGACGCGTGCGAATCAGATCGATGCGTCGTGCCTGACGGGCACCGAGCCGAGCGGCAGCAACCTCATGGTCTGCGTCTCGCCGAGCGGGTTCATCACCGATACGGAGCAGAACGGCACGATCGCGCGGGCCAGCACCGTCACGCCCGACGTCGATCCAACGACGCTGAACCCGGGCGGGAAGAACTAGGCCAGATCGAGGTAGCGCCGGCCGCCGTGCGCGGCTGCGAGCTTCTCATCCACCGCGTCGGCCGTGTCGGCGACGGCACGCACCGCGTGCATCACCTCGACCTCCTGCAGGTCGTCGGCGAGGATCGCGTGCTCGAACCAGAGTTCACGACGCGCGTCGGTGTACGCGAAGCGACCCACCGTCGTCTCGTCGGCGATCGCGCAGGCCGCCAGCGCCAGGTCGTCGGTGAGGTCGACGTCGACCAGCACCGGCGCGGCGATCACGAGCACACTCGAGCGCTCCAGGTGATGCACAGCCGAGACGAAGACGCGGGTCGAGCCGGCCTCGCCGTGCAGGCCCCAGACCGGGTCGTCGACGAAGCCATGGCCCTCGAGCCAGTGGGCCGCGCGCTCGCGCACGACTGCGACGCGCTCCTCGGCTCCCCGGCGAATGTCGACGTCAGGTGTGCGCGGCTCGCCGGGATCCATGCCGCCGACGCGCATGTGCAGACGCGCTCCCTCGTTCGCCGAGAGCCAGCCGACCGTCCAGACCGCGACCGTCACCTCCTCCTGCGCGAGCGTATGCCCGCCAAGGATCGACTGCTCCGCAACGAGCGCGCTGCCGTTGTGGCGCAGGCGGCCGAGCACAAAGCCATCGTGCTCGAGCAGCACGGCCGCGGCGAGCGGGCCGGTGAACTTCGGCACGGGTAGCACCTCGGAGGTGGCAACGACCATTGCCTGCGCGGCATCATCCGGATCGGCGGCGACATCGACGCGCACCGACATGCGGGCGTTGCCGACACGGCCGCGCCACGCGGCATCGCGCGGATCCTCTTCGACGAAGGTGCGCTCGAGCGCGCGCCGCACCGATGCGACGGTGCCGGGAAAGGCCTGGTCGCTCATGACCACCGCTTCGGACGAACGAAGGCGCTCGCGACGATCGCCGCCTTGCGCGGACGCGAGACGACGGAGCGGCTGCGGTTCGCGCCGTAGCCGCCGCGCTCGATCTCGCGCAGGATCTCGCGATACATCGCGCCAGCCGCCGCGACCGAGCGCCTGCCGTGGACGAGCATCGGCACGCCATGCAGTCCCTGGTCGTAGAGCGTGTCGGCCCGTGCAATCTGATCGCGGTAGAGCTCGGTGCGGTCTTGCGTGGCGAGATCGGTGATGCCGAAGCGCGCGAGCGTATCGGCAGCCAGATAGATGCGACCGTTCGCCAGGTCTTCGTCGACATCGCGCAGGATGTTCGTGCGCTGCATGGCATTGCCGAGCGCACGCGCCGCGTTCCATGCCGTGTCGTCCCAGACGCCGAGGATCGACGCCATCAGCTCCCCCACACAACCGGCCACGCGGTAGCAGTAGACGTCGAGATCGCCCTCGGTCTGGATGTCGGGCGTCGTCAAGTCATCGCGCATGCCCTGCAGAAACGCCACGATGGCTGGGCGTGGCAGGCCATATCGCAGTGAGAGATCCGCGAGGATGACCGTCTCGCGCGTCGAGGTCTCGTCGGTGACGAGCCATGTCTCGACGGCCGCGACGGCGGCATCGGCGTCGGGGCTCTGCTCATCGACGAGGTCGTCAAGCGTGCGCAGCACCAGGTAGAGCAAGACGACGTCGTCGCGCACGGTAGCGGGCAGCAGGCGCGCGGCCAGCGAGAACGTGCGCGCCACGTTCTGCATGACTTCCTGCGCCTCGGGCAGGTACCCGTCGGTCACCTGATCGCCGCGACGCGGAAGCCTCACGCCGGGATTCCCAGATCGCGGCGCACCAACCCCGCTGCAACCTCGGCACCGAGCAGCACGCCCGGGACGCCGGCGCCCGGATGCGCGCCGGCTCCCACGTGGTACAGACCATCGACCGTGCGGTCCTTGTTCGGCTGGCGGAAGTACGCCGAGCGCGTCAGCACCGGCTCCGTCGAGAACGCCGTGCCCTCATCTGCGTCGTAGCGCTGCTCGAAATCGGCCGGCGTCATCCGGTGCTCCACCTTGATCGATGCGCGCAGGCCGGTCAGCCCCGCGTCGTGTTCCAAGTAGTCAATCACCTTATCGCGCCACACGTCAGAAATTGCACTCCAGTCGTCGCCGGAGGCGAGATTCGGCACGGGCAGCAGGACGGCCAGCGAATCGCCCCCTGCGGGCGCCATCGAGGGATCGGTACGCGCTGGTACGTGCAGATAGAGGGAGAGCGTCTCCGGCAGCACGCGCTTCTTCGTGACGTCGGTGATGAACTTCCGGTACCCGTCGCCGACGAAGAGCGTGTGGTGCAGCAGCTCTGGCCACTGGCGGTCGGTGCCGAGGTAGAGCAGGAAGCACGACATGCCGTTGTTCGAGCCGCGGAAGCGCCACGGTGCGCGGTCGGGCGCGCCCTTGAGCAGTCGCGTGCGCGTACGCACCGGATCGGCGTCGGACACCACGACCTCGGCCGGCAGCACCTCGCCGTCAGCCAGCCGCACGCCGATCGCCTTGCCACCACGCACGATGATCTCGTCGACGTCGGCGCTGCAGCGGACGCGCCCTCCGGCGCCTTCAATCGCGCGCACCATCGCCTGGACGATCGAGTAGGTGCCGCCCTTCGTGTACCAGACGCCATCGGCCACCTGCAGATAGGCGAGCGCGGCGTACACAGCGGGCACGCGGTACGGGTCGCCGCCGATGTAGAGCGAGTGGAAGCTCATCGACTGGAAGATGTGTGGCTCGTCGAAGTACTTCGCGCAGAAGTGCGACAGGTTGCGCGCGGCGTCGAGGCGCAGCATCGTCGGCAAGAGCTTGGCGAACGGCAGCGGATTCTCGAAGGCCTTGCGGCCGGCGGCGAGCACCGCGTTCTCGTGGATCAGCCCCGAGGCCTCGAGGAACGCCGGGTAGTTGGCGGCGTCGTGCGGCGAGAGCTTGGCGAGCTCCTCCTGCATCTCCTCCACATCGCCCTTGAAGTCGATGCGCGTCCCGTCGTGCGGCCAGTCGATGCGGTAGAACGGATCGAGGCCGACGAGCTCGACCTCCTGGCGGAAGTCGCGGTCGAGGAGCGCAAACAGCTCGTCGAAGCACCACGGCATCGTCACGAGGCTCGGGCCGAGATCCCACGTGTAGCCCTGGTCCGTGATCTGCGACGCGCGACCGCCCGGCGCGGGCAGGCGCTCGACGACAGTGACGTCGAGCCCGGCCGCGAGCATGCGCATCGCGGCGGCCAGACCGCCAAAGCCGGAGCCGATGACGATCGCGCGCTTGGGGTTCGAGGTAGTGCTCATAGGTCGCAGCGTAAGCGCGGTCGCGGCGCGGTGGCGCGGCGCGGGTGAAGGGGACAGAACATCGTTTTCCTTATCGCAGTGTGCGCGCGATCAGAGCAGGCGCTCGGGCGACGGAAACGCAAGCGCAGCTTCTAGCGGCTGCGGCTCATGGCTGCGTCCACCGTCGCCAAGACCACCTCAGCGGTGCGCGTGGTGGCGCGCACTCCACGCGTACGGCCCGGGACGCAAACGCCCGCCTCCCCGACAGAGGAGGCGGGCGGCGCGATCGTTGGGACTAGCCCAGCAGACCGCGATCGTGTGCAGCCTGCACGAGCTCCGCACGACGATGCATGCCGAGCTTGGCCTGCAAACGCGCACGATGTGTCTCGATGGTACGCACCGACAGGAACAGGGTGCCGGCGATCTCCTGATTGGTGTACCCGAGTGCGATCAGGCGAAGTACCTCATTCTCGCGCTCCGTCAGATCTCCGTTCCCGTGCTGCATACCGACGTCCGCCAAGGCGACCGCGAGCGACGGAGAGATGTACTGCTCGCTCCGCGATGCATTCCACACGGCGTCGACGAGATGCCGGGTGCGCGACGTCGGCGTCAGACAGCCAGATGCACCGGCCCTGAGCACCTCGCGGGCCGCAAAGGGATCTCCGTTGGGGAGAATCGCGACAACCGCGGTAGCTGGCGATGCACCCCGCACCGCGCGGATGACCTCGCAGGAATCTGCGGGCAGATCCATGAGATCGATGACCAGCACTTGGGGACGCTGCATGCGGACGACACGCACGGCATCCTCAATTGCCCCTTCCGTGGACAGAACCTCGAAGCCCGACTGCTCGCCCAGCAAGCAGCCCATAGCATCGAGATACATGTCCGCGCTCCCCGCGACGACGACGGTGATTGTGCGGCGCTCAACGGCAACCATCACACCTACCTCCGTTACGAACTTGCTCGCCCGGTCCGCCAGCGCCAGGAGGCGGGGGCTTCGTCGGGTGATTCTCGTGTCCCGACGGTGCGAGACCGTCCGGTAAAGATCAGCCTACCCGTGTTCAACCGCAGAGGGACGGAATTGCGTCATCCTGAGAGAATTCCGCAGTCGGCCTGCGGGTTTCCCGCACCCCGGCGTTCCGGCTGCGACGCTAGGACGCGGAGGAGGCGGAGCCGACAAACGAGGCCGGGTTCTCGAGGAACCGCCCCTTGCAGCCATTGCAACTGAAGAAGTACGTCGTGCCCTCGTACTCGGTCGAGGGCGTTGTGTCATCGACGAGGATCTCGGAGCCCGAGGTCGGATCGATCGCCGTGCGCGGGCCCGCGGTGTGCACGGCGCGCGTGCGCTGCACGATGCCGGCGACGACCGCCAGGGCGATCTCCTCCTGCGTGACCTCGCCGAGCTCGATGCCCGGGCGGGTGTCGATGGTGGCGATCAGGTCCTCGGCAACCTTGCGCTCGCGCAGCAGCTCGAGGGCGGCGTGCGCGCGCTTACGGGAGGCGATCAGCGAGAGCGTAGCCGGCTGGTGCGCCAGGCCCACCTCGAGCGCATCCTCGTCGTAGTGTCCCATCGAGGCGACAACGACGTTGGCGTTCGGCTCGATGCCCGCCTCGTCGATGCCCTTGCGGCCGTCGATCAACAGGACACGATGGCCGATCGCCTCGCCGATTGAGGCAACGGCCGCGGCAACCGGGGTATGGCCGATCACGACGAGCTGCGGGGTCGGCACGACCGGCTCGAGGAAGATGTCCACGGTCCCTCCCGAGGGGCAGGTGGTGGTGAGGCCTGTCACGCCACTCGGCGGCAGGAGATCCTCGGGGCCGATTCGAAGGAGTTCGGTCTCGCCCGTCTGCAATGCGTGGCGCGCATGACGCACCACGTTCGGCTCGGAGCACGAGCCGCCGATCCAACCCTCGACGCGACCATCCGGAAACACGATGGCCTTCGCGCCGGGCCGGACCGAGGCTGGTGCCTCGGCCCGGACCACGGTCGCGAGCACGTACGGCTGTCCCTGGAGGGCCAGGTCCGCTGCCGTGCGTGCGATGTCGAGCGTGCGCTTCATGATCTCAGTATCGACCCGATTACTCGTCGGAGACGCCAGCGTCGCGCAGGACCTTCCAGACCTTGTGCGACGACAGCGGCATGTCGATGTTCGTGATGCCGTAGGGATGCAGCGCATCGACCACGGCATTCACGAACGCCTGCGGCGAGCCGACCGTCGGCGACTCGCCAACGCCCTTCGCGCCGAACGGATGATGCGGCGACGGCGTCGTGCACTCACCCAGCGTCCAGTCCGGGCTCTCCACCGCGGTCGGGATCAGGTAGTCCATGAAGTTACCGCCGAAGCAGTTGCCGTCCTCGTCGAACGAGATCAGCTCCATCATCGCGGTGCCGAATCCCTGCGTGAGACCGCCATGAATCTGGCCGTCCACGATCATCGGGTTGATGCGGGTACCGCAGTCGTCGACCGCAACGAACTTGCGGACCTTGACCTGGCCGGTGCCCTTATCGACATCGACGACGCAGATGTACGTGCCGAACGGATAGGTCATCTCGGGTGCGTCGTAGTACGTGACGTCCTCGAAGCCCTTCTCCATGTCGTCGGGCAGATCCGACTGGTACGCCCCGAAGACGCACTCCTGGATCGTCTTCGTCTTCTCCGGCGAGCCCTTCACGGTGAAGGTGCCGCTGTCGAACTCGAGATCATCCGGTGCGCACTCGAGCAGGTGGGCCGCAATCTGGCGCGCCTTCTCGCGAAGCTTGCGGGCCACGATTGCCGTTGCCGCGCCACCCGTGGGGGTCGAGCGCGACGCGTACGTGCCGAGGCCGTACGGCGTGTGGTCGGTGTCGCCGTGCTCGACGGCGATGTCCTCGTACGGGATGCCGAGCTCGTTCGCCACGATCTGCGCGAACGTCGTCTCGTGCCCCTGACCCTGCGACTGGACGCCGAGCTTGAGGACGCCCTTGCCGGTCGGGTGGATGCGGAGCTCTGCCGAGTCGATCATCGCCAGACCCGCGATGTCGCAGATCTTCGACATGCCGGCACCGACGATCTCGGTAAACGACGAGAAGCCGATGCCCATGACCTCGCCCTTGGCGCGCTTCTCGGCCTGCTCCTTGCGGAGCTCGTCGTAGCCGACCAGATCAAGCGCGATGTCCAGCGCCTTCTCGTAGTCGCCCGAGTCGTACTCCCAGCCCATCGGGCTCTTGTACGGGAACTGCTCCGGCTGGATGAAGTTCCTGCGGCGCAGTTCGGCGGCGTCGATGCCGGTCTGCAGCGCGAGGTTCTCCACCAGACGCTCGATCAGATACGCGGCCTCGGTGACGCGGAACGAGCACCGGTAGGCGATACCGCCCGGAGCCTTGTTCGTGTAGACACCGTCGACCTTGCAGTGCGCCGCCTGGAAGTCGTACGACCCCGTGGCGATGTTGAAGAAGCCGGCCGGCCACTTCGACGGCTGCGCCTGCGCGTTGAAGGCACCATGGTCGGCGAGGACGTTGGCGCGAACGGCGAGCATCTTGCCGTCCTTCGTGGCCGCGATCTCGCCCTCCATGTGGTAATCGCGGGCAAAGCCCGTGGAAATCAAGTTCTCGCTGCGGCTCTCGATCCACTTGACCGGCTTGCCGATCAGCAGCGATGCCGCGGTGGCCACGACGTAGCCGGGGTAGATCGGCACCTTGTTGCCAAAGCCACCGCCGACGTCGGGCGAGATGATGCGGATCTTCTGCTCGGGCAGACCTGCCACCAGCGCAAACAGCGTGCGGTGCGCGTGCGGGGCCTGGCTCGTCAGGTAGATCGTCATCTTCCCGGTCGCCTTGTTGTAGTCGGCGACCGCGCCGCAGGTCTCCATCGGCGCCGGGTGGATGCGCGGGTAGAGCGTGTCGAGCTTGACGACGATGTCAGCATCTGCGAACACCCGGTCCGTCGCGTCGGCATCGCCCGACTCCCACGTGAAGATGTGGTTGTCGGTCTTGCCTTCGAGGTCGGAGCGGATGATCGGCGCGTCAGCGTCGAGCGCCTTCTTCGGGTCGGTGATCACCGGCAGCGGGTCGTAATCGACGTCGATGCCTTCGAGCGCGTCTTCGGCCTGCGCCGCCGACTTGGCGATCACGCAGACGACCTCCTGGCCCTGGAAGCGGACCTTGTCGGTCGCCAGAACGGCCTGGGTGTCACCCGCGAGGGTGGGCATCCAGGCGAGGCCATGCTGGGCGAGCAGGTCGCCCGTCACGCACGCCACGACACCCGGCATCGCCTCGGCGCGCGAGGTGTCGATCGAGTTGATCGTGGCGTGGGCGAACGGCGAGCGGTAGATCGCCATGAACAGCATCCCGGGCAGCTGCACGTCATCGACGTAATTGCCCTTGCCGCGGATGAAGCGGTCGTCCTCAACGCGCTTCGGGGACTGCCCGATCGCGCCGCTCACGGTGCTGACAGTTGGCGCGCTCATGCTGCCGCCCCTTCCTTCTTCTTGGCCGCGTAGTGCACGGCCTTGATGATGTTCACGTAGCCGGTGCAGCGGCAGAGGTTGCCGCTGATGGCCTTGCGAATCTCGTCTTCGGACGGATTCGGGTTCTCCTCGAGCAGGGCCGTGACGGTCATCATCATGCCCGGCGTGCAGTAGCCGCAGTGGAGCCCGTGCTCCTCCTTGAAGCCCTCCTGCACCGGCGACAGCCCGTCGGCGGCCTCGAGGCCCTCAACGGTCATCAGCTCGCGCCCATTGGCCTGGACGGCGAGGATCGTGCAGGACTTGACCGGTCGACCATCGAGCAGCACCGTGCAGGCGCCGCAGGACGTGGTGTCGCAGCCGATGTGCGTGCCCGTCAGGTGCAGGCTCTCGCGAATCATGTGGACGAGCAGCGTGCGCGGCTCGACCATCGCCTCGTATTCCTCACCGTTCACGGTGGTGGTGACCATCACCTTGTCGCTCATCACGCCTCCTTGCCCTGGGCGCGAAGGCCCGCCGTGCGGAGCGCGCGCTTCGTCAGCACGCGCACGAGATCCCGCTTGTACTCCTCCGGTCCGCGCAGGTCGCTGCTCGGCTCGGAGATCTCTGCTGCCAGACGACCGGCCTCCTCGAGGGCGGCTGCGTCGTCGATCGACTTGCCGACGAGCGACGCGGCGGCATCCGTCGCGTTGATCGTGAGCGGACCGACGTTGGTGAGACCAATCGAGGCCTCAGTGATCGTCGTGCCGTCGAGCACGATCATCACGCCGACCGCAGCGGCGGCGTAATCGCCGACCTTGCGCTCGATCTTCAGATACGCAGAACCCTGGCCCGCCTTCGGCGCGGGAATGCGCGCCTCGACGAGGATCTGGTCCATGCCCAGCTGCGTCTCGAACATCGACGTCTGGAAGTCGTGCGCGCTGTGCACCACGGCGCCGTTCGGGCCGACCGCGTGCAGCTCGGCACCCAGCGTGGTGGCGACAGTTGCCCAGTCGCCTGCCGGATCGCCATGCGCCAGCGAGCCGCAGAACGTGCCGCGGTTGCGGATCAGCGGATCGGCGACGTGCTGAGCAGCGTCGTGGATGATCGGGTAGCGATCCCGGACGAGGTCCGAGTTCTCGAGATCCGCGTGACGTACGAGCGCGCCAATGCGCAGCGTGCCGTCGGACTCCTCGAGCGTATCGAGGCCCGCGATGCCGTTCAGGTCGATGATCATGCCCGGGCTCGCAAGCCGGAGCTTCATCATCGGCAGGAGGCTCTGTCCCCCGGCCATGATCTTGGCGTCGCCGGCCCCGGCCGCGAGAGCCTGAACGGCCTCGTCGAGCGTGGTCGGTGCGACGTAATCGAATGTGCTTGGAAGCACCCTATTCCCCTTTCCCCAAACCAGTGCCCCGGCGGGGCACCGGGTCAATCGTTCGTGCTCAGTCCTTGTTGCCGCCGAAGAGGCCCTTGATCTTGCCCTTCGTGATGTCGGCTGCAATGCCGACGGCGCTCGGTGCCTCTGCGGCCACCGACTCCGGCGGCGCCTCGCCGCGTGCCTTCGCCTCGGCGCTGGCGACCAGCGTCGCCTCCATTGCCTTGGCCATTTCGCCGATCATCTTGCCGGCGACGTCCGTCATGATTCCGCGACCCATCTGGGCGACGCGGCCCGTCACCAGGATGTCGGAACCGACCTTCACATTGGTCTTGCCGTCGCCAGCGTCGCTGATGTTCATCGTCAGCGTGGCCTGCGCGGTGCCCTGGCCCTTGGCCTCGGTCGCCTTCGCGCGCATGACCGCGGTCTTGGCAGCATCGTCCTGCTCGACGATCTCGATGACGCCCTTGTACGTGAGGCTCATCGGTCCCATCTTCATCGTGACGAGGGCGTCGTAGGCACCGTCCTCACGCTGGCCCGTGATCGTTGCGCCCGGGATGCACGGCGCGACGCGCTCGACGTCCGTCATCAGCGCGTAGGTGTCGTCCGGCGTTGCGGCGACGTCAAAGTCGTTCTCAATCACGATGCCCATAGGTGCTCCCCTTGATGCCCCGGCTGGGAGGAACTCATCGCCGGGAAGATGATTCTGTGCGCGTCGGTTCGCAAATGCAAGTGCGCTGGATGAATTTCACGCCAACACCCTGCGTAGGAAGAGGCCCCTGATCGTCATGTGCAGCACCGCGGGCACGGGTTTGCCACCGTTTCGCGCCCGCATCAGCTGATTTTGGGGGAATAGCGATAGGCTGAGAAACGTTGAGTCTCTCAGAAGCAGATATTTCTCTGAACCTATCCATCCGTCCCGATGAGGAGCCGTTGTGCCTGATACCCCAGATACCCCCGAAACCCCCGCTTTCTCCCCGCTCAGCCTGCCCCTGATCCCGCTAGAGGACGCCCTCGTGCTGCCCGGCATGGCGCTCAGCGTCGATCTGGCCTCGCCCGAGGCCAACGCCGCCGTTGACGAGATCGGCGATGACCGCAAGGTCGTGCTCGTCCCCCGTGTCGATGGGCGGTTTGCCCGCATCGGCGTGATCGCCGTCCTCGAAGGCGAGCCCGCGATGCTGCCCGGCGGGAGCCGCGGCGTCACGCTCCGTGCCCTCCACCGCGCCGAGCTCGGCCGTGCCGAGGCCGCCGGTGGCGCCCTGCGCATCGAAGTGACCGAGCGGCCCGATCCCGAGGCCGACGAGACCGCGCAGGAGCTGGCGCGCGAGTACCGCGGCGTCGTCGAGGAGATCCTCGAGGCGCGTGGCAACCGCGGCGTGATCGCCATGCTCCGCCAGGTCGACGAGCCCGGCGCGCTCGCCGACACCGCGGGCTTCTCGCCCGACCTCTCCTACGAGCGCAAGCTCGAGCTGCTCGAGACGATCGACGTCGCCGAGCGCCTGACCAAGGTGACCGGTTGGCTGCGCGACGTGCTGGCCGAGATCGCCGTGCGCGAGCGCATCCGCGAGGACGTCAACGAGGGCATGGAGAAGTCGCAGCGCGAGTTCCTCCTGCGCCGCCAGCTCGACGCAATCCGCAAGGAGCTCGGCGAGCTCGAGGGCGAAGAGGGCGACGAGATCGCCCGCTACCGCACCAAGCTCGACGAGTCGAAGCTGAGCGACGAGGCTCGTAAGGAGGCCACGCGCGAGCTCGATCGCCTCGAGGCCGGTGCCCAGGGTCCCGAGTCGTCGACGATCCGGACGTACCTCGACACGCTGCTCGAGCTGCCGTGGGGCGAGTACAGCGAGGAGTCGGGCGACGTCAAGGGTGCCCGCGCGATTCTCGACGCCGACCACGCGGGCCTTGACGACGTCAAGGAGCGCATCGTCGAGTACCTCGCCGTGCGCAAGTTCCGCAGGGAGCGCGACATCGAAGACGGCAAGAGCGGCGTGATCCTCGCGCTGGTCGGACCCCCTGGCGTCGGCAAGACGTCGCTCGGTGAGTCGATCGCGCATGCCCTCGGTCGCGAGTTCGTGCGCGTCTCGCTCGGTGGCGTCCGCGATGAGGCCGAGATTCGCGGCCACCGCCGCACCTACGTCGGCGCCATGCCGGGCCGCTTCGTGCGCGCCCTGCGCGACGCCGGCACGATGAACCCGGTCATCCTGCTCGACGAGGTCGACAAGCTCGGCGCCGACTTCCGCGGCGACCCGGCGGCGGCGCTGCTCGAGGTGCTCGACCCCGCGCAGAACTCGACGTTCCGCGACCACTACCTCGACGTCGAGGTCGATCTCTCGCAGGTGCTGTTCATCGCCACGGCCAACATGGCCGACCAGATCCCGTACGCGCTCTACGACCGCCTCGAGGTGCTCGAGCTCGACGGGTACACGGACGACGAGAAGGTCGCGATCGCGACCGGCTATCTCGTGCCGCGTCAGCGCACCAAGAACGGATTGCTCGACGACGAGGCGACGATCTCGGAGGACGCAATCCGCAAGGTGCTGCGCGAGCACACGCGCGAGGCAGGCGTCCGCACGCTCGAGCGCACGCTCGGGACACTGCTGCGCAAGGCCGCCACGCGGCTGGCCGCGGGTGAGGCCACCGCGCCGATCGCGATCGGGGTCGAGCAGGTTGATGAGGACCTTGGCCGCGCCAAGTTCCACGACGAGATCGCGGAGCGCACCGGCGTCGCCGGCGTCGCCACCGGTCTGGCCGTGACGAGCGTGGGTGGCGACGTCCTCTTCGTCGAAGCCTCGAGCCATCCAGGCTCGGGCAGCCCGACGCTGACCGGCCAGCTCGGCGACGTCATGCGCGAATCGGCCACGATCGCGCTCAGCCATGTGCGCTCGAACGCAGCGCACTACGGCATCGACAGCCGCCAGTTCGAGGACCGGCAGTTCCACCTGCACGTCCCCGCCGGTGCGGTGCCCAAGGACGGTCCCTCCGCGGGCGTCACGATGAGCACTGCCGTCGTGTCGCTGCTGACCGGGCGCCACATCCGGCCGAACGTCGCGATGACCGGCGAGGTGACGCTGCGCGGCCGCGTCCTGCCGGTCGGTGGCATCAAGCAGAAAGTTCTGGCCGCACACCGCGCGGGCATCACCGACGTGATCATCCCCAAGCGCAACGAGGGCGACCTCGAGGACGTGCCGGCCGAAGTGCTGGCCGAGCTGACGATCCATCCGGTCGCCACGCTCGAAGAGGCGCTCGCCGTCTCCCTCGAGCCAGCCGTGCACTGGGAAGAGCTGGCGGTTTCGTAGGCCAGCGGCTCGCCTCGGGGGTGGACATCACAACCGCGCGGATGTGATGTCCACCCCCGAGGCGAGCCGCCCTGGATCGCGCGGTTCCGGTAGCCTCCAGCCAGTACGCGTCTGAGGAGACCATCGCAATGCTCGAGCCGCTCGCCGCCTTCGGCAACCACCTTCCGATCCGCATCCGCTTCGGCGACGGCGAGATCAGCCGCCTGCCGGCGATCCTCACGGAAGAGGGCGTGCAGAGCACCGTCGTGATCATCGATCGCGCCGTCTCCGAGCACCCCGCCATCGTCAAGGCGCTGAACGACTCGCCGGGCACGATCACCACGTGGATCAAGGAGCCGGGCGAGCCGACCACCGACGAGGTGGCCGCCAGCGCCGCCGTCCTCGCCGACGTCAAGGCCGACGCGCTGATCGCGATCGGCGGCGGCTCCGCGATGGACACCGCGAAGGCCGCGCGTCTCGTGTACGGCAGCGGCATCCCGTACGCCGACTGGGCTGCCGGCAAGGCGACGTACACCGAGTCGCCCGTGCTGTTCATCACCGTGCCGACCACGTCGGGCACCGGTTCGGAGGTCTCCGGCGGCATCGTCGTGACCGACTCCGAGACGCACCTCAAGAAGGGCATCGCCCACCCGACCGTACGCGCCAAGTACGCAATCGTCGACCCCGAGTTGACCTACGGCCTGCCCGCCGCGCCGACGATGTACGCCGGCATCGACGCGATCGCCCAGGCCATCGCCGCTGTGGCCGTGACGGCCCGCTCGCCGATCGGCAACGGCATTGCGTTCGAGTCGATTCGCTACGGCGTCGAGGCGCTGCCGACCGCGATCAAGAGCGGCTCCGACGCCGGCGCCCGCTCGCGCATGGCGGCGTGCTCACTGCTCGGCGGCCTGTGCATGAACATCGCCGACTGTGGCTCTGAGCATTCGATCGCGCAGGCGATCGGTGGCAAGTACGGCCTGCCGCACGGCCTGACGATCGGCCTCGTGATGGCCGAGACGATGGACATCGACCGCACCGCCGAGCCCGAGCTGTTCGAGCGCATCGCCGACGCCATGGGTGCGCCCGAGGACGGCACCAAGGACGGCTCGCGTGCCGTCAAGGCCGCCAAGGCGCTGCTCAAGGAGATCAACTTTCCGACGCTCCGCTCGACGGGCGTCAAGGAGGAGGACCTCCCCACGCTCGCCGAGGCCGCCATGGACGATTACTTCATCACCGTCGCACCGCACACGTGGACCGTCGCTGATGTCCTGCGCTGCTACCAGGCCGCCTGGGCGATCGAGGAGCGCTAATCCCCACGCGGGCTTGTCCCCGCAGTGGCCTAGACCGGTTGGTAGGCGGGGAGCAGCGCGGCGAGCGCCTGCCAACGCTGGATCTCGCAGCCGTTGACGCGAGAGAGATGCGCGTCCACGACCTCACCATCGACCGTGCCCATGATGCGCGCCTCGGCCGGGCCGCCGTACAGCTCGGTACACAGCT
Organism: Thermoleophilia bacterium; assembly: GCA_037133755.1. Lineage (GTDB taxonomy): Bacteria > Actinomycetota > Thermoleophilia > Gaiellales > F1-60-MAGs149 > F1-60-MAGs149. The sequence goes on along the minus strand of JBAXNN010000004.1, from coordinate 19,300 downwards.
GGTCGAGCGACGGCGCGTCGAGCGCGGCGCGGCCTTCAGCCGACGCGAGCGTCGCGCACGCGGCGGCAATGTCGGGTAGGTTCCCCGCCTGCGGATCGCATACGAGGTTCGCCGTCTTGGTCGCGCCCTTGCCCTGCCCCTCCGGCCAGAGCGTGATCTCCACCGCGGTCTGCGCATCGCGCGTGGTCGAGCCTCCACCACTACACGCCGCGGCCAGCAGGGCGACGAGCAGGACAGGAACGAGAACGCGCACCTGCTGAATCTACGCGTTGGTTGGGGTCGCAGGGCGGCGCATTCGCGTAGCGGTGATCCGCACCGCTGAGGTGGATCGCGATCCATCCGTCGACGCGACGGAACCCCGATGCGCCAAAGGGGTCAGACCCTTTTGGCGCATGGCCAACCTTCCGGGTCTCATCACGCGATCGTATGCGCCAAAAGGGTCTGACCCCTTTGGCGCATCTACTTCTTCTTCGGCGCGCGCTTCTTCTTGCCGCCACCCGCCGCACGGCGGTCGGCGAGCAACTGCGCAGCGAGCTCGGGCGTGACTGCGCCCGGATCGAAGTCCTTCGGAATGCTCGCGTTCGTCTCGCCGTCGGTGACGTACGGGCCAAAGCGACCGGACTTCATCGCGATCGTGCCACCCGTCACCGGGTCGGGCCCGAGCTCGGCCATCGTCGCGGGCTGCGAACGACCGCGACGTTCCTTCGGCTTGGCAAGGATCTCCTCGGCCTGCTCGAGCGTGAGCGTGAAGAGCTGCTCTTCGCTCTCGAGCGAGCGCGTGTCGGCGCCCTTCTTGATGTACGGCCCGTAGCGACCGTTGGCGACCATGATCTCCTCGCCATCAGCCGCCATGATCGTGCGCGGCAGCATCAGCAGGCGCACGGCGTCGTCGAGCGTGACGGTCTCGAACGTCATGTCCTTCGTCAGCGACGCGGTGCGCCCCTTGGCCTTGGCCGGCGCGTCCTCGGGGAGCGCCTCCGTCACGTACGGTCCGTAGCGGCCGATCCGCGCCGTCACGGCAAGGGCGGTCTCCGGGTGCGCGCCGAGCTCGCGGACGCCTGCGGCGGCGAGCGTCGCGGGATCGATCTTCTGGCGGACGAGCTCCTCCGCCTCCTCCGGCGTGACTTCCTTCGTGCCCTGCTGACGCCACAGCGTGTAGCCGCAGCCGGGCTCCTTCTTCGACTTGTACGAGGTGCACGAATACGACACCGGCATCTCGACGATCGTGCCGTCGCACCACGGGCAGGGCCCGATCTCGCGGCGCTCGATCTTCATCGCGTCGCGATCCTTGTCGGAGAACCAGTCGACGATCTTCGTCGTGTACGCGCGGATGTCGCGCATGAACGCCTCGCTCGATTCCTCGCCGTCCTGGATCTTCTGCAGGCGGTGCTCCCACTCACCCGTCAACGACGGGCTGGTGATGTCGAGATCGCTGAGCATCTTGATGACCGCGAGGCCCTTCGGCGTGGCGCGCAGCTGGCGCCCTTCGCGCTCGATGTAGCGGTTCGAGATGAGATCCTCGATCGTCTGCGCACGCGTGGCCGGCGTGCCGAGCCCGGAGTCGCGCATTGCCTCAGCGAGCTCCTCCTCATCGACGAGCTTGCCGGCGGTCTCCATGGCCTGCAGCAGCGAGTTCTCGGTGAAGTGCCGCGGCGGCGACGTCTCTTTCGCGAGCACCTGCACATCGTTGATCGCGCTGGTCTCGCCCTCCGCGAGCGCGGGCAGCAGCGTCTTCTCGCTCTCGGTCTCCTCGCTCGTCTCCTCCGGCTCCGCGTCGGCGGCGACCTCGGTCTCGACGGGTGCTGCCGTGTCGTAGACCGCGAGGAAGCCCGGATCGACGATGACGGTGCCCGACGAGCGGAACAGATGGCCGGCCGCCTCGGTGTCGACGGAGGTGACCTCCTTCTTCGCCGGCGGGTGGAACGCGGCGAGGAAGCGCCGCGCAACAAGGTCGTAGATCTTGCGCTCGTCGGGGCCGATGCCGGCCAGGTCCTGCGGACCCTCGGTCGGGATGATCGCGTGATGGTCGCCGACCTTGTCGTCGGCAACGATGCGACCAAGCGGCAGCGTGCTGAGCCCGGCGACGTACTGGCCGGCCGTGGCGTACTGCGCGTCGGCGCCACCAACGTTGGCGGCGATGCCCTTGAGCGAATCGACCATGTCGGTCGTGAGGTACTTCGAGTTGGTGCGCGGGTACGTCAGCAGCTTGTGCGTGTCGTAGAGGCTCTGCGCTGCCGACAGCGTGCGCTTGGCGGTGAAGCCGAACTTCGAGTTGGCCTCGCGCTGCAGGCTCGTCAGATCGAACAGCAGCTTGGGCTGCTCGACGCGCGGGCTCTTGTCGACGCGGACGACCTTGGCGTCGGCAGCGGCGCGGACGGCGGCCGCGATCGTCTCGGCCTCATCACCGGTCGGCGTGCTCTTGCGCGGGCCGTCGAACCACGTGCCACCGTACGGCTTGCCCGACTGGCTGGTGAAGTCGGCGACGACCTCCCAGTACGGCACGGGGATGAACGCCTTGATCTCCTCGTCGCGACGCGCGATCAGCGCCAGCGTCGGCGTCTTCACGCGCCCGATCGGAATCGGGTTGCGCGGCGAGCCGACCTTGACAGTAGCGGCGCGCGTCGCGTTGTAGCCGACCAGCCAGTCGGCGGTCTCGCGGGCACGAGCCGCATCCTCGAGCGGCTTCATCTGTTCGTCGTCGAGCAGATGGTCGAAGGCGTCGCGTAGAGCGCCCTTCGTCATCGACGAGAACCAGGCGCGCTCGACGGGCTTTTCGACTCCGGCGGTCTGGTAGATCAACTTGAAGATCAGCTCGCCTTCGCGCCCGGCGTCGCAGGCATTCACGATGACGTCGACGTCCTTGCGCTTCATCGCGCGATGCAACACGGCGAGCTGTTTGACGGCACGATCGCCGCGCGCCTCGTACTGCGGCGTTTCGGGGATGATCGGCAGATCCTCGAACTTCCAGCGCTTGTACTTGGCGTCGTACTCGTCGGGCTCGAGCTGCTCCACGAGGTGCCCCGAGGCCGCGCCCACGACGAAGTCGTCGCTCTCGAACAGGTCGCCGTTCTTCTTGAACGTGCCCGGCAACGCGCCGACGACGTCGCGCTGGACGCTCGCCTTCTCGCAGATAATCAGTCGCTTACCCATCAGCGCCGCGGACGGTAGCACGGCTTTCCGCCTACTTGTCACCTCGCGCACACGTGAGGGGGCACGTCGCGCTACCCTGAGGGCACGCGTCGTCGTCGCCGAAATCACGGCTTTGACGGGGTGTCACACACATGTCGGCAACGCCCGAGAAGACCACGAACGAGAACGGCGAGACCTCCGCGGAGACGACGGGGACGTGGCGTCCGCACGTCGAGGGACCCGAGGCAATCGGCCCGCTGCCGAAGGACGTCACGCCCGAGGAGCTGCTCACCTACATGAGCGCGGGCATGTCGATGGTCAAGTCGTATCGCACGCACGGCCACCTTGCCGCGAAGCTCGACCCGCTCGGCTCCGAGCCGCCTGGCGACCCGGCGCTCGACCCGTCGTTCCTCGAGCTCGACGAGCATGCGCTCGAGTCTGTGCCAGCCGCACCGCTGCGCACCTTCGTCGAAGGCGACACCCTCAAGTCGGTCCTCGAGCATCTCGCCGAGATCTACTGCGGTTCGATCGCGTACGAGATCGAACATATCCGCTCGCACCGCGAGCGCGCCTGGCTGCGCGAGGCGATCGAGTCGCGCGTGTTCTGGATCGAAGGCACACCGGAGGAGAAGCGCCGCCAGCTCGTGCGCCTGCTCCGCGTCGAGGGCCTCGAGTCGTTCCTCAAGCGCACGTTCCTCGGTGCCAAGCAGTTCTCGATCGAGGGTCTTGACGCAATGATCCTGATGCTCGATGAGGCCGTGCTGCTCGCGGCGCGCGACGGCATTGAGGACATCTCGCTCGGCATGGCGCACCGCGGCCGCCTCAACGTGCAGGCCCATGTGCTCCGTCTCCCCTACACGCAGATCCTCGCCGAGTTCGAGGGCGAGACCGATTCACACGTCGAGACGCTGATGCCCGCCGGCGGCACAGGCGACGTCAAGTATCACTACGGCGCCAACGGTGTACGCCAACTCGAAGTCGAGCCCGGCGTTACACGCGAGGTCCGCCTGTCGCTGCTGCCGAACCCGTCGCACCTGGAGTTCATCAACCCCGTGGTCGTCGGCCGCACTCGCGCGCTGCAGACCGACTGGCAGCGCCCGTCGAGCACGGAGCACGATCCCAAGCGCGCACTCGCGATCCAGATCCACGGCGACGCGGCCTTCCCCGGCCAGGGCGTCGTGGCAGAGACGCTTAACCTGCAGGGCCTGCCGGGATACACCGTGGGCGGCTCGCTGCACATCATCGCCGACAACCAGGTGGGCTTCACCACCGATCCGGGCGATGGCCGCTCGACGCGCCACTGCTCCGATATCGCCAAGGGCTACGACGTGCCGATCATCCACGTCAACGCCGACGACGTCGATGCCTGCCGCGCCGCCGTGCGCCTGGCGATGGCGTATCGCGCGCGCTTTGCCAAGGACATCCTGATCGACCTGATCGGCTATCGCCGCTGGGGCCACAACGAGGGCGACGAGCCCAGCTACACGCAGCCGCTGATGTACAAGGCGATCGATGCGCATCCGCGCGTCGCCGCCATCTATGCGGACAAACTGGTCGCCGAGGGCGTCATGACGGCCGACGAGGTCGAGGAGATGCGCGAGCGCGTCAGCACCAAGCTGAAGCAGGCGCACGACGAGATCCGCCACATCACCGTCGACGAGCCGATGCCGACGTTCTCGTCGCCGTCGCGCACGAACATCGAGACCGGCGTCGCCGCCGCGCAGCTCGTGCGTCTCACCGACGAGCTGCTGACGGTGCCGGAGGGCTTCCACGTCAACGACAAGCTGAAGACCGTGCTCGAGCGTCGCCGCGACGCACTTGGCCCCGACGGCGGTATCGAGTGGGGACACGCCGAGGCGCTCGCCTACGCGACGCTGCTTGAGGAAGGCACGCCGATCCGCCTGACCGGACAAGACGCCGAGCGCGGGACGTTCGCGCACCGCCACGCCGTGCTGCACGACGCCGATACCGGTGCGGAGTACACGCCGCTCGAGAACATCAGCGGCGCCCGCGCCGGGTTCGAAATCCGCAACGCGCCACTGACGGAGACCGGCTGTCTCGGCTTCGAATACGGCTACTCCACCACGCGCCCCGACTCGCTCGTGCTCTGGGAGGCGCAGTTCGGCGACTTCGTCAACGTCGCGCAGGTGATCGTCGACCAGTTCATCATGAGCGGCCGCACCAAGTGGGGCGACGAGTCGCGCCTCACGCTGCTGCTCCCCCACGCCTACGAGGGCAGCGGCCCCGAGCACTCGTCCGCGCGCCTCGAGCGCTTTCTCAAGATGGCCGCCGAGGACAACTGCACGATCGCGTACCCGACGACTGCCGCGCAGTGCTTCCACATGCTGCGCCGCCAGGCGCTTGCGCCGGAGCGCCGTCCGCTGATCGTGATGACGCCGAAGTCACTCCTGCGCCTCAAGGATGCGGCCTCGAACATCGACGACCTCACGCACGGCTCATTCAACAAGATCATTGACGACGTGGCCGTGGCGGAGTTTCGCGACGACATCTCGCGCGTGATCGTGTGCAGCGGCAAGGTCTTCTACGACCTCAAGCGCCACCCCGAGTACACGCCCGAGGACGGCACCGCGATCGTCCGCCTCGAGCAGCTCTATCCGTTCCCCACCGAGACCCTGGCGCGCACGCTCGCGGGCTACCCGAACGTCGAGGAGCTGGTCTGGGTGCAGGAGGAGCCGGCCAACATGGGAGCGTGGCGCTCGATTCGGCATCGCCTCGAGATGGCCGCGCCGAGCATTCGCTTGCGCTACGCCGGCCGGCCGTGGCGCGCCAGCCCCTCCGAGGGCTATCCGCCGGATCACAAGATCGAGCAGGAGCGCCTCGTGCGCGACGCGCTCGGACTCAACCACCGCTAACCCGGTACCCTGCGGGGGATGGCCGCGGTCGCCCAATCGCCTGTACTTGAGATCGCCGCGCTGGCGCGTGACATCGTCGGTCCCGACTGGGTCGTCACCGACGGTGCCCAGCTGCGCGTCTACGAGTGCGACGGACTGAAGAACCAGCGTGAGGTGCCGGGTGCTGTGGTCCTGCCCGGCTCGACCGAGCAGGTCGCCGCCGTCGTGCGTCTCTGTCATGAGCGCGGCGTGCCCTTTGTCGCGCGCGGTGCCGGCTCGGGTTTGTCGGGCGGCGCGATGCCGAAGGCCGAAGGCGTCGTGATCGGCCTGTCGCGCCTGCGTGAGGTGCTCGACATCGACGTGCCGAACCAGCGGGCGCGCGTGCAGCCGGGCGTCACCAATCTCCGCGTCAGCGAGGTCGCCGGCCCGCACGGGCTCTACTACGCGCCCGACCCTTCGAGCCAACAGGTCTGCACGATCGGCGGCAACCTGGCCGAGAACGCCGGCGGCGCCCACTGCCTCAAGTACGGCTTCACGACCAACCACGTCCTCACCGCCACGGTCGTCCTGTCAGACGGCACGATCGTCGAGTTCGGCAGCGAGGCGCCCGATGCGCCCGGCCTCGATCTGCTCGGTGTGCTGATCGGCAGCGAGGGGACCGTCGCCATCGTCACCGAGGCGCTGCTCAACCTGCTGCCCAAGCCGCAGCACGTCGAAACGCTCGTGGCGATGTTCCCGTCGTCCGAGACCGCCGGCGAGGCCGTCTCGATGATCATCGCCGAGGGCATCGTGCCGGCCGCCGTCGAGATGATGGATCGCCTCGCGATCGACGCCGCCAAGACGCAGACGCCCGTCACCTGGGACACGGAGGCCGCACTGATCGTCGAGCTCGACGGCCCCGTCATCGAGGTGCAGTCGCAATTCGAGGCCGTCACCGCGATCTGCGAACGGTGCGGTGCCGACGGCGTGCAGGTTGCCGCGTCGCCAGCCGAGCGCCTGGACATCTGGCGTGCGCGCAAGAGCGCCTTCGCCGCCGTCGGCGCGATCGCTCCCGCCTATCTCGTGCAGGACGGCGTGATCCCACGTACGCGGCTGCCCGAGGTACTCAACGGCATTCGCGCACTGGCCGACGCCAATGGCGTGCGCGTCGCCAACGTCTTCCACGCCGGCGACGGCAACCTGCATCCGCTCGTGCTCTACGACAACAAGGTCGAAGGCGAGCAGGAGCGCGCCGAGAAGGTTGCGATCGCGATCATCGAGCTCTGCGTCGACTTCGGTGGCTCGATCACCGGCGAGCACGGCGTCGGCGTCGAGAAGATCTGCTCGATGCAGAAGATGTTCACCGGCGACGACCTGACGGCGTTCGACCGCGTGCGCTCGGCGTTTGATCCCGACGGCCTCTGCAACCCCGACAAGCTGCTGCCCACGCCGCGGCTGTGCGGTGAGGTGCCGGGCTTTGCCCACACCCATCGCGTCGAGGCGGCCGGACTCGGGGAGCGGATGTAGTGGCCGATCTCGCGGGCATCCTCGGCGCCGATCGGCTAACCGATGCGAACGGCACGCCCGTGCTGACGCCACGCGATGCGGCCGAGGTCGCGACGCTCCTCGCGGCCGCCACGCGCGATGGCCTGGCCCTGACGGTGCGCGGCGGTGGCACAAAGCTCGACTGGCGCCCCGCACCCACGCGCTGCGACGCGATCCTCTCGACCGCGGCCCTGACCGGCATCGTCGATCATCAGCCCGGCGACATGACGCTCGTCACCCGTGCCGGCACACCGCTCGCCGACGTGCAGGCCGCCGTTGCCGCCGCCGAGCAGCACCGCCAGCGCCTGATGCTCGATCCGCTCGGTGGGTCCGACGCAACGTTGGGCGGCATCCTCTCCACGCGCGCCGCCGGCCCGCGCCGCCACCGGTACGGCACGCCGCGCGACATCGTGATCGGTGCGCGCTACGTCACGGGCGATGGCCTCGCCGCCAAGACCGGCGGCACGGTCGTCAAGAACGTCGCCGGCTACGACGTGGCCAAGCTGCTGATCGGCGCGCACGGCTCGCTGGCGGTGCTGACCGAGGTCGCGGTCAAGCTCCACCCCATCCCCGATGTCGAGCGCACGCTCGTGCTGCGCACGACCGATGCTGCCGAGGTGGCTCGCTTCGTCAGCACACTGCGCACCGCGCCGGTTACGCCGGTCGTCGTCGACGTTCGCTGGCCCGAGGGCATGGTGGCCGTACGGATCGCGAGCACCGCGGCGGGCGCCGACGCGCAGGTAGCCCTCCTCCGCGAGCTCGCGCCGCTCGACGAACTCGACGCCGCGGCCGGTGATGCGCTGCTTGACGAGCACCTCGCGTTTCCGTTCACTGGCACGGGCGCCGTCTTCGGTGCGGGCGTGCGCCCGACCGAGCTCGTCCTGCTGCTCGATGCCGTCGCTGCTGCCGGTGGTGCGTTCGTGGGACGCGCCGCGCTCGTCGCCGGCGATGTCGTGCTGCCCGATGCCGACCCCGACCGCATCACCCAGCTCGTCGACGCGATCCGCGCGCTCGGCGGCAACGTGTCTGCCCGCCGCACCGCCGAGGCTCATCGGCTCGCTGCTCCTGCGCCGGCCGCTGGCATCGCCCAACTCGAGACCACCATGCGCGAGCGCCTGGACCCTGCCGGAGTGCTCGCATGAGCCTGCCCACCACGCACATTCCGCCGCGCCCGTCCTCGGGGCAGCCGAAGCCGGAAGCCCTCGACCGCGCGTTCGCGCCGGATGCGGGACCCGAGCGTCTGCTGCTCGACGACTGCGTGCACTGTGGCTTCTGCCTGCCGACCTGCCCGACGTACGTGCTGTGGGGCGAGGAGATGGACTCGCCGCGCGGACGCATCCTGTTGATGGATCTGGCGGAGCAGGGCGAGATCGGGCTCGACGCCACGACGGTGCGCCACTGGGACTCGTGTCTCGGCTGCATGGCGTGCGTGACGGCGTGCCCATCGGCCGTCAAGTACGACCGGCTCATCGAGGAGACACGCGCACAGGTCGAGCAGCGCTTCGAGCGCGAGGGTTCGGATCGCCGCTTCCGCAACGCGATCTTCAGTGTGCTGCCGTACCACCGCCGGATGAGCGCGGTCGCCGCGCCACTCGTGGTGTACCGCGCCTCGGGCGCCCAGCGCCTACTGCGGCGCTCGGCGCTCTACCGCGCGTTGCCCGCTCGCCTCCGCAACCTGGAGGCGCTCTCGCCCGTCGTCACCTGGGCGGCACTCCGTGAGCAGGCGCCGGAGCACGCCGCGCCGGCTACGACGCCGAAGCTCAAGGTCGCCATGCTCACCGGCTGCGTGCAACGGGCGATCTTCGGCGACGTCAACGCCGCCACGGTGCGCGTCCTCACGGCCTACGGCTGCGAGGTCGTGGCGCCGCGTGAGCAGGCGTGCTGCGGTGCGCTCGAGCTGCACGCTGGCCGCGCAGAGTCGACCACCACACGCGCGCAGGCGCTGATCGACGTGCTCGACGATCCGACCGTTGACTACGTCGTCGTGAACAGCGCCGGCTGCGGCTCGACGCTGAAGGAGTACGGCGCGCTGCTCGCAGGCGAGCCGCAGTGGGCCGATCGCGCAGCGGCGTTCGCCGCCAAGGTGCGCGACGTGCACGAGGTGCTGGCCGAACTTGATCCACCGGCCACGCTGCGCCCGCTCGAACTCGACGTGGCGTACCACGACGCCTGCCACTTGGCGCACGCGCAGGGCGTCACCGCCGAGCCGCGCGCGGTCCTCGCCAGCATTCCCGGCCTCGTCGTGCGCGAGATCCCCGACGCCGCCATCTGCTGCGGCTCGGCCGGCGTCTACAACCTGCTCAACCCCGAGCCGGCTGCCGAGCTCGGCCGACGCAAGGCCGCCAACGTGCGCTCGGTCGCACCCGACGCACTGGCCGCTGCCAACCCGGGGTGTCTGCTGCAGATCTCGGCCAGCCTCGGTGGCGACGACGACCCGATCCCGACCTTTCACCCGATCGAGCTGATCGATGCCTCGCTGCGCGGCGAGGATGTCCGCACCGTGCTCGACCGTCGCCGCGATCTGCTGCGCAGCGCGGGCTCGCCGACGTGACCTGGCTCCTCTGCGCCCAGGCGTTCGCGACGCTGTACATGGTCGGCGTGATCTGGATGTGCCAGGTCGCCCACTACCCGCTGTTCAGCGACATCGGCGACGCGCTGCCGCGCTATCAGGCGCGCAACGTGCGCCTCACGACCTGGGTGGTTGGCCTGCCGATGCTCGTGGAGGCCACCACTGCCATCGTGCTGGTGTTCTGGCGGCCGACCGCGTTGCCGCTCTGGTCGGCGCTCGTCGGTGTGGCCCTCGTGATCGTCATCTGGATTGCCACCATGGCGTTCTCCGTGCCGATACACGAGCGCCTCGGGCACGGTTACGCCGACGGGGCGCACCACCGGCTCGTGCAGACGAATTGGATCCGCACCATCGCGTGGACGGCACGCGGTGTGCTCGTGCTCTGGATGCTCGTCGTCGCCTAGCGCGGCAGGCGCAGCACGCGCACGGCGCCGGTGCGCATGCCGAACTGGTTGACGGGCTGCGCGACCAGCACGCCGTTCATCTCCTCGAAGCGCCGCACCCATGCGGCGATCGGCAGGTACGAGATGCCGATCGTGAGGAACATCAGCGCGGCAAGCCCGCGGTACGGCTCGCCACCCGGCAGCAGCGCCAAGACGACGAGGATCGCAACGGCGACGGCAGCCGGCCCGATGCAGCGACCAACGGTCTGACTCGGCGCCGCGAACAAGAGACCCGCAGCCGGCTCGGCCCGATCGAGCGCGCCCTGAATCGCCCGGACGGTGACGAAGGCAAGCGCCAGCGCCACGCCAATCGCGATCGCAGCTGCCACAAACCAGCCGAACAACGGTGTGCCGCCGACAATCAGCAAGGCAACCACGTTGGCCATGCCCAAGAGCGCCCAAACCGCACCGTTGACCGCTTGGAGAATCGAGAGATGGGAGAGCGCCACTTCCCCCACCCTATCGGACGTGACCGTTACCGCACCCCGCCTAGACGACGCGGACGGCTTCGTCGAACTCGAGCCGCGCACCGCGCGGTCGTGTGCCGCCCTCTGCCGCCTCCCCGATGTTGACGACCATGAACGAGCGCCATGGCAGGTCGCCGAGGAACTCCGCGTCGATGCCAGCCGTGTCGATGCCGTTCATCGGCCCGGCAGCGAGACCGAGGGCGCGCACCGCGAGGATGAACGCGCCGGCCTGCAGCGCGGCGTTGAACATCGCGCCCTGCTCCGCGCTCTGCTGATCCGGGAAGACCTTCGCCGGGTCCGTGATGAACGGGGCGAGTCGCCCAAGGTGGTCGAGGAAGGCCACATCAGCGGCAAGAATCGCAGCGACGCTGGCCGACTCGGACTTCGGGCGGTTGCCTTCGGCGAGCAGTGGCAAGAGCCGCACCTTCGCCTCGGCGCTGCGTACGTACACGATGCGCAGCGGCGTCGAATTGACCGCCGTCGGGGACAGACACGTCAGCGCGTAAAGCTCCTGCAGCTGCTCGTCTGTCACCTCACGATCCGTGAACTTGGAGGTCGTATGCCCCTCGTAGAAGAGGACATCCTTGGCAGTGCCATCGAGGGCATTCGGCATGGTGCGGGTTCCTTCGCGGTCGGTCATGAGCATCAACGCGGTAACGACAGCGGACATTCCGCAAGGTGGCTGCAGCACCCGCAGGCCGCCACCTAGACTGCGGGCATGGGAGCAATCGAAGTCCGCGGACTGGTCCGTGAGTTCAAGAAGGGGCCGCGCGCCGTCGACGGCATCGACATCACGGTCGCCGAGGGCGAGATCTACGGCTTCCTCGGCCCGAACGGCGCCGGCAAGTCCACCACGGTCCTGATGCTGACGACGCTGCTGCCGCCGACGGCGGGCACCGCCACCGTCGCCGGCTTCGACATCGTCAAGCAGGGCGCCGAGGTGCGTGGCGCGATTGGCGCCGCGTTGCAGGAGGCCGCACTCGACAAGTTTCTGACCGGCCGCGAGCACATCAAGCTGCAGGGGTCGCTCCACGGGATGAAGGGCGCCGAGCTGAAGCGCCGTGGTGACGAGCTCCTCGAGCGCGTCGGTCTGACCGACGCCGCCGATCGCAAGGTCGGCGGGTACTCGGGTGGCATGAAGCGCCGCCTCGATCTCGCACTGGCGCTACTCCATAACCCGCGCGTGCTGTTCCTCGACGAGCCAACCACCGGCCTCGACCCGCAGAGCCGCACCGCGCTCTGGGATGAGGTCGCGCGGCTCGCCCGCGAGGACGGCGTGACGGTCTTCCTGACCACGCAGTACCTCGAGGAGGCCGACGCCCTCGCCAACCGCGTGGGCATCATCGACCACGGCCACATCGTGATCGAGGGCACGCCCGACGAGCTGAAGGCCTCCGTCGGCCGCTCCAGCGTCGAGATCGAGCCGCACGACGTCACGCGCCTCGGCGATCTCGAGCGCACGCTCGCCGCCTTCGGCACGCCGCTCGCCATGCGCGGCGGGTGCGCATCGATTCGCCTCAACGAGGGCGTCGGTGACGTCGCCGCGATCGTCCGAGCACTCGACGCCGAAGGGATCGGCATTCACCAGCTGCGCCTGCGCGAGCCCACCCTCGACGACGTCTTCCTCGAGCAGACCGGCCGCAGCCTCGAGGGATCGGGCGACGACGAGGACGACGCCGAGCAGTGAGCGCGCTCGCCCTCCAAGTCCGTGTGATCTCCGAGCGCTCTGTGCGCCGGACGCTGCGCCAGCCCGCCGCGATCATCCCCGCGATCGTGTTCCCGATCATGCTGCTGTTCGTCTCGGCCGGCGGCCTGCACGCGGCCGAGAACCTGCCGGGCTTCCCCGACGTCTCCTACTTCGACTTCGCGCTCGCCGTCACGTTCATGCAGGGCGCGATCTTCGCGACCGGCGGTGCCGGTACCGATCTCGCGACCGATATCGACTCTGGCTTCCTCAACCGCCTCTCGCTGACGCCCATGAGCGGTGCCGCACTCGTGCTGGGCCAGCTCGGCGGAGCGATCGTGCTCGGCATCTTCCAAGCAACGTGTTACCTCGCCGCGGGCTTCATCGGTGGCGCCACGATCGCCTCGGGCATCGGCGGCGTGATCGTGCTCTACGCGCTGGTGATCCTGATGGCAATTGGCTTCGGCGCCCTTGGGGTTGCCGCCGCGCTCCGCACCGGCAACGGCGAGGCCGTTCAGGGCCTCTTCCCCGTGCTGTTCGTCCTGCTGTTCTTGAGCACCATCAACCTGCCGCTTGACCTGATCCCGATCACGTGGTTCCGGTGGGTCGCGACGGTCAACCCGATCACGTACCTCGTCAACGCGGTGCGGAGTCTGATCATCACCGGCTGGGACTGGCCCGTGCTGGCCGCGGGCTTCGCTGTCGCCATCGGCATTGTGATCGTCGGCATTGGCTTGTCGGCTGTGGCTCTGCGCGGAAGGCTGCAGCGCACGTGACCGGCTTTGCCGCTTGGTGGAGTGGCGTTAGCGGCATCGCTGCGCGCCAATCACGCGCGTTCTTCACGAACCCCGCGCTGATCATCCCCGGCCTGCTCTTCCCGATGCTCTTCTTCGCAGCGTTTGCCGGTGGCCTGTCGGACCTCAATCGCATCCCGGGCTTCGACTACGCGCCCGGGTACACGTCCTTCCAGTACGTCTTCGTGCTGTTCCAGTCGTCGATGTTCGGCGGGATCTTCATCGGGTTCGCCGTCGCGCGCGACTTCGAGAATGGGTTTGCCCGTCGCCTGATGCTCGCTGCACCGCACCGCTCCGCAATCCTCTTCGGCTACGCAGCCGCCGCGATGATCCGCGCGGCGTTCACCATCATCTTCGTCACCATCGTCGCGCTGCTTGCCGGACTCGACATCCTCGGATCGCCGTGGCAGATCGCGCTGCTCTACGTGCTCGCCCTATCGTCGAACATTCTCGGCTCGCTCTGGGCACTCGGCATCGCGTTCCGCTTCCAGTCGCTCAGCGTCACGCCGTTCATGCAGATCCCGCTCTTCATCCTGCTCTTCCTCGCGCCGGTCTACGTGCCGCTGCAGCTGCTGAGCGGCTGGATCCGCCACGTCGCCGACGTCAACCCGGCGACCTTCCTACTCGAAGGCGGTCGGGCGCTGCTGGCCGGCACGCCCGGTCCGATCGTCGCGGCCTGGCTCGTGATCATCATCGGCGGCATCGTGCTCGGTATCTGGTCGTTGACCGGGTTGCGCGCAGCCGAGACGCGCTAGCCCAGCAGGCGCTGGACGATGTCGATCTGCATCGCCGTCGCCAGGCCGAGGTCGTCGCGGTTGATGCGCTCATCCTTGTTGTGCATGCCGCCCTCGTACACCTCGAGCGGCGTGTGACGCAACGGCCAGAAGCCGTAGGCGATCGTGCCGAACGCCTGCCGCATGTAGGCCGCATCGGTGAAGCCTGTCGACAGCGTCGGCACGAGCATTGCGCCCGGGTCGGCGGCCTCGAGCGACGCCGCGATCGCGGCGTGCAACGGTGTACCCAGCGGCGACTCGGTACCACCGTTGATGTGCTGGTCGAACACGCGTTCAAAGGGGATGTCACCGCCGAGTGCCTCGGCCAGCTCGCGGTCGAGGTCGGCCTCGGTATCGCCCGGCAGGATGCGGCAGTCGAGCCCGACCGATGCGCGGCCTGGCAGGACGTTGCGTGCGCTCGAGCCGGTCAGCAGCGTTGGTGCGATCGTGATCCCGAGCAGCGCCTCCATCTCCCCCGCGAACGCCGGATGCAGTGCACCGACCTGTGCGGCCACAACGTCGAGTTCCTGATCGGGATCGACGCCGAGTGACTCCACCATGCCGCGGATCGCGGGCACGAGACGCTTGTCCGTGCGATGCGCGGCGAGCCGCGTGATCAGCTCGGCAACCATCGGCACGGCGTTGCGGCCAAGCGTCGGCACCGATGCGTGGCCGGCCTCGCCGAGCGCCGTGATCGTGACGGGTAGCGTGGCTTTCTCCCCCACCTGCAGCGTGTAGACGACGCGGCCGTCGGCGAGTTCGAGGCGCACGCCGCCGCCCTCGTCGATCGCGTAATCGCACGTGAGGTCGGGCCGCTCCTTCAGGAGCCACGGCATGCCGACCTCCTCCATCCCGTCCTCCTCATCGGCCTGTGAGATCAGCAGCAGGTCGCCGCTCGGCTCGAAGCCGCTGCGGACGAGGTGCGCGATGGTGACGCAGCGCGTGGCGAGCTCGTTCTTCATGTCGCAGGTACCGCGGCCCCAGATGTAGCCCTCGCCATCGAGGTGCGCGTCGAACGGCGGGTGCGTCCAATCGGGCGCGTGCGCAGGGACGACGTCGGTGTGCCCCATCAGCGCAAGCGACGGCCCCGTGCCACGGCCGGGCACGCGGGCGACCAGATTGGCGCGGTCGGGATTGCGCGCGACGAGCTCGCAGGCGATGCCATTGGCCTCCAGATACTGCTTCACGACCATCGCGGCGGGCGTCTCGCGACCGGGCGGATTCGATGAGTCGACGCGGATCAGGTCGCGCAGGAGTTCGACGGCCTCGTCGCGGAGAGCGGTATCCATGACGGGAACCCTACCCTGCCGCGACGTCGAGGACGATCTTGCCGACGAAGCCCTTGTCGATGAACATCGCCTGCGCCTCCTTCACCTGCGCGAGCGGAAAGGTCGCAGCGACGGCGGGCTGGATCGCACCCGCTTCGATCAACTCGACGAGCTCGGCAAAGACGCGTGGCTCGGTGATCGTCGCGCCGATCAGCGTGAGGTCCTCGAGGTAGAGCGTGCGCAGGTCCAACTCGACGATCGGTCCGCCGATCGCGCCGGAGATCACGTAGCGGCCGCCGCGCCGCAGCGCCGCGAGGTAGTTCGGCCACGTCGGGCCACCCACCACGTCCGCGACAACATCAACGCGGCCGACGTCGAGGTCGGTCAGGGCCTGCACGAGGTCGGCACCTCGGTCGATGGCATGTGTGGCTCCCAGCGCCCGCACAGCAGCGGCCTTGGCCGGGTCGCAGACGCCAATCGGAATCGCACCGAGCGCCTTGGCGATCTGCACCGCGTAGCCGCCGACGCCGCCGGAGGCGCCCGTGATCAGCACGTGCTCGCCGGCCGCGACGCCCGCGCGACGCAGCATGTCGAGCGCCGTGCCAGCCGACGTCGGAAACGACGCCAGCTGGACCGCCGTCAGCCGTAGCGATACCGGATGCGCATTGATCGCGGGGGCGACGAGGAACTCCGCATACCCACCGTCGTATTCGGAGCCGAGATAGCCGGCGCGCTCGAGATCGTCCGGAGCAGACGCGTCGCGCACCCAGGGATCGACCAGCACGCGCTCTCCGACGCGTTCGTGCGCCACGCCGTCACCAACCGCGGCGATCAGGCCACAGACGTCGGCGCCCTGTACGACCGGAAAGTTGAGCGCGCCACCCCACGCCCCAGCGTCGTCATCGCTCTGCGCGTACCAGCCGACACGCGTGTTGATGTCGGTGTTGTTGATCGCACAGGCATCGACGCGCACCACGACCTGGCCGGGGCCGGGCTGTGGCGTCGGATGATCGGCAACGATCTCAAGCGCGTCGAGGTCGCCATGGCGCGTCAGGAGCACCGCGCGCATCGTCGGCGGAAGGGTCATGCAGAGGCGGGATCGGGGCGACGCACGAAGCGCACCAGCGCGAGCCCGATCAGGATCAGAAACACGCCGGCGATCAACCCGCCCGTCTGCGACGGATTCACCGAGATGTCCGCGCGCCATGGACCAGCGCCACCGGCCAGCGCCAGAACCGCGTCGATCAGGATGATCAACGACGCGACCAACGCGATACCGGTCGCACGCTTCGGGCTCGCGTTGCGCTCGGCCACCATCCACGCCAAGCAGATACCCGCGATGAGCCCGTCCTTCACGCAGACCACCGCACCGAACGGCGCCACGAAATTCGAGCCCAACGCGGCCCACGCGGCGGTACCGACGTACGTGGCCGCGCAGCCACCCGCGACGATCGCGTCGAGCTTCACCAGCTACCCGCCTCAGGGTGACTGCCCTTGAAGACGCGGAACAGATAGATCAGCGACGGCACGAGGATCACGGCGCCGACCGCGAGGCACGCGAGATAGACCGTCAACATCGCGTCCGACGATGCGGACTCCTGGAACGTCAGGTACGGGGTGACGGCGTACGGCCACTGCGCGGCGCCCCACGCCCACAGCACGACGAGGACGAAGGCGACGGCCACGGGGCGCATCAGCGACCACGCGCCGGACGCAGTCACGATGAAGCCGAGCAGGCCAAGCACGCCAGCCAAGACGACCAAGGGCAGGGCGCGTCCCATCAGGAGCTCATGCGAAAGCTCAGGCGCCTCGCTCCACGCAAGCGGCAAGCCAATGGCAGAGAACAACGCGACGCCACCGCCGGCGAACAGCGCGCGACGACGAAAGTCCTCGCGAAGCGCGCCTTCGGTCTCCACGGTCAGGAACGCCGCAGCGATGTACGAGCAGATGCTGACCGCCAACAGCCCGGTCACGATCGGGAACGGGGCGAATAGTTCGCTCCACGGCACCATCAGCCAGCCGCCCTCGCCATCTGGCTTGAGTGCGCCAGCGGCGACCACGCCCGCGCACCAACCGAGCGCGAACGGCGTGATCAGACTCGAGACGCTGAAGACCAGCCCGAGGTACCGCTGCACCAGCGGCTCATCCTCAGCGTGCGCGCGCAACACGAACCCGGCGCCACGCAGGATCATGCCGAGCAAGACCAAGCTGAGAGGCGCGAAGAGGCCGATGCACAGCGCGGCAAACGCCATCGGGAACGCGGTGAACAGCACGACGATCAGGAAGATGATCCAGACGTGATTGGCCTCCCAGACCGGGCCCATCGCGCGGGCGATCGCGCTGCGCTGCTCGTCTTTGCGCTCGCCATTCGCGAGCAGATCCCAGACGCCACCGCCGAAGTCGGCACCCGCGAAGATCGCGTACATGCTCAGGCCGGCGAGCAGCGTGAGCACGGCGATCGCGACGAGCGTGGAATCAGTCACCCGGCACCGCCAACGCGACGTCGGCCGCGGCGAGACGCTGCCGACGCTTGCGCGCCATACGCAGCAGGATCGACACCATCAGCACCGTGATCACGAGGTACACGATGCTGAAGAGAATGAACCACCCGAGGATGCCTGACGCACTCGTGACGCTGTCTTCGACCTTCAGCACGTTGTAGATCGCCCACGGCTGGCGCCCGGACTCGGTCGTGATCCACCCCGTCTCGAGGCAGATGTACGCGGCGGGCCCGCACGCAACGAGCATCGCGAGGAACAGCTTGTGCTCGAGCCACCGCGGGCGCCGGCGCCACGCATAGAGCGCGATCAGGCCCGGCAGCATCAGGCCGGAACCGATCGTGATCATCAGGTCGTAGGCCGTGTGCACCATCACCGTGTTCGGCCAGTTCTCCTTCGGGAACGCATCCATGCCCTGCACGGTTGCGGTCGGGCTGTTGTACGCCAGGATCGAGAGCAGGTACGGGATCTCGATGCCGCCGACGACCTCTTGCTTCTCGTTGTCCGGGATGCCGAACAGCGTCAGCGGCGCGCTCTTCGTCGTCTTGTACAGCCCCTCCATGGTGGCGAGCTTGAGTGGCTGGTTCTGGGTCACCTGCACGGCGATCAGATCACCGGTGACGAGCTGGATCGGCAGCACGATGGCCGCGAAGACGAGTCCGATCGCAAGCCCCTTGCGGTGGTACTCGTCCTTGCGACCGCGCAGCATGCCCGCGGCGTAGACGGCAGCGATGGCGAAGCCCGTGCAGACGAGCGCGGCGAACAGCATGTGGAAGTACTGCGTTGGGAAGGCCGGGTTGAACATCGCAGCGACCGGGTCGATATCGGTGATCGAGCCATTCGCATCCACGGTAAAGCCCTGCGGCGTGTTCATCCATGAGTTGGCGGAGACGATGAAGAACGTCGAGGCGAAGCCGCCGATCAGGAGCGGGATGCCGCAGAGAAAGTGCGCGCGCGGCGTGAGCCGATTCCAGCCGTAGAGGTACAACGCGAGGAAGATCGCCTCGATGAAGAACGCAAACCCTTCGAGGCTGAAGGGCATGCCGATGATGCCGCCGGCGAACTCCATGAACCGCGGCCACAGCAGACCGAGCTCGAACGACAGCATGGTGCCGGAGACCGCGCCGATGCCGAACGTCACGGCGAAGGCCTTCGACCACGTGCGTGCGAGTTGGCGATACACGTCGTTCTTGGTACGGAGCCACAGGCCCTCGGCGATCAGCAAGGCAACCGGCATGCCGATCCCGAGCACGGAGAAGCAGATGTGGAACGCGAGCGAGGAGCCCATCTGGGCTCGTG